>JAZGDQ010000483.1:0-2950 GCA_036477985.1 bacterium | reverse complement strand
AGGCGCGGACCTCATCGTAAGTCCGCTCCTCCGCATCCTGCTCGATCTTATCCGGACCCATTTCCTCCTCCGGCGGGGCCGCCGGAAGGTGACGAGCGTAAGCTCGGCCCCGCACCGCCCCCTCCGGAAGGAGGAGCTCCCCCGCGCCGGCCGCCGCCGCCTCCCGCCCCGGCAGGGGGCGCGGCTCCAGCGTGGACATCCACCGCATCATGGGGCGCACGGCGAAGATCAGGACGAGCGCCAGGACGATGACGTCGAGGGCGCGGTCGATCAGTGGGATGAGCTGGGGGGCTGTCATGGCTCCGCCGTCCCGGAAAGGACACCTGCCCCATTCTACCCCTTTTGGCGGGGAGAACCAGGGTTTCTTTTGGAGTGACGCCCGTAAGGGCGGCGAGCGCAGGCTCGGCGAGCGTAAGCTCGGCCCCGCAAGCTCGGCCCTCCCAACCGTTTGGCCGGCGGACGGCTCTGTGCTCTCATGTCCCCCGCCCGGGATGAGGGAGGTAGGGGAGGTGGCCGCGAAGCGCGCCAGGCGAAGGCGACGGGGGCAGCGCCCCCCGGCGGCGGCGGCGCCCCCGGCGCGAGAGGGAGGCCAGCCATCCTCCCCACCTGCTCCGCCCACACCGGCATTCGCACCGCCCCCGTCTGGGGCGCCCACGGCGCCGGCGCCCTCTTCTCTCTGGGGCCCGGCCGGGTGGGGCCTCCCCCGGGACCTGTGGCTCGCCCTCCTCATCCTCGCCCTCACCCTCGCGGCCTACGCCTCCGTCCTCCCGGCGGGCTACATCTGGGACGACGACGAGTACCTGACCCAGAACCTCCTCCTCCGCAGCCTGGACGGCCTGCGGCGCATCTGGTTCACGGCCGACGCCCCCCAGTACTACCCCCTCGTCTTCACCTCCTTCTGGATCGAGCACCTCCTCTGGGGACTGCGCCCCTTCGGCTACCATCTCGTCAACGTCCTCCTCCACGCCGCGAACGCCGTCCTCGCCTGGCGCATCCTGCGCCGCCTCGGGGTTCCGGGCGCCTGGTGGATCGGCGCCGTCTTCGCCGTCCACCCGGTCCACGCCGAGTCGGTCGCCTGGATCACCGAGCGCAAGAACGTCCTCTCGGGGCTGTTCTACCTCCTCGCCCTGCGCGCCTATCTCCGCTTCGAGGATCGGCGCGGGCCGCGCGCCTACGCCGCCGCCTTCCTCCTCTTCGCCTGCGCCCTCCTGAGCAAGAGCGTGACGGCGAGCCTGCCCGCCGCCCTCCTCGTCGTCTTCTGGCTCCAGGGGAGGCGGCTCGGCCTCCGCCTCGCGGCCCCCCTCCTCCCCCTCTTCGCCGTGGGGGCGGCCTCGGGCCTCTTCACCGCCTGGCTCGAGGTGCACCGGGTGGGCGCCTTCGGGGCGGACTGGGGCCTGAACCTCGCCCAGCGCACCCTCCTCGCCGGGCGCATCCTCTGGTTCTACGCCTACAAACTCCTCTGGCCGGCGGAGCTCATCTTCAGCTACCCCCGCTGGCGGATCGAGCTGGGCGACCCGCTTCATTATCTCGGCCTCCTCGGCGTCCTCCTCCTCGCGCTGGCGCTGCACCACTGGCGCGCGCGGCTCGGGCGCGGGCCCGCGGCGGCCCTCCTCTTCTTCGCCCTCACGCTCGGCCCCACCCTCGGCTTCCTCGACTTCTTCCCGATGCGCTACTCCTTCGTGGCCGACCACTTCCAGTACCTGGCGAGCCTGGGCTTCATCGCCCTCGCGGTCGGGGGGGCGGCGCGCGCCTGGGAGAGATGGGGAGGGGCAAGGGCGTCGGCCGGCGGACGGGCGGCGGCCGGCGCGGCGGCGGGGGCGGGGGCCGCAGCAGGAATAGTCGTCCTCGCTCTCCTGGGCGGACTCACCCTCCGCCAGGGGCGGATCTACGCCGGCCCGGAAACCCTCTGGCGCGACACCATCGCCAAGAACCCGGCCAGCTGGATGGCCCGCAACAACCTGGGGCAGCACCTCCTCCGCCAGGGGAAGGTGGAGGAGGCCATCTCCCGCTTCCAAGGCGCCCTGCGCGTCAAGCCCGATCACTTCCGCGCGTTGGGCAACCTCGGGGCGGCCCACTTCCGCCGCGGGCGGACGGGGGAGGCGATCGCCCTCTACCGGCGCGCCCTCGCCATCGCGCCCGGCCACGCCGTGACCCGCACCAACCTGGGGGAGGCCCTCATCAAGCAGGGGCGGATCGAGGAGGGGATGGCGGAGCTGCGCGAGGCGCTTCGCCTGCGGCCGGGGTATCCGGTGGCGCACAACAACCTGGGGATGGCCCTCGCCGGCCGGGGGAAGGTCATCGAGGCCCGCCGGGAGTTCGAGGCCGCCCTCGCCGAAAACCCCGCCCTCTCGACGGCGCGCTACAACCTGGCGCTCATCCAATCGGGGTTGGGCCGCTACGGGGAGGCCATCGGCGCCCTGCGCGAGGGGCTGCGCCTCGCCCCCGGAGACGGCGACCTCGCCCAGGTGCTGGCCTGGCTCCTCGCCACCGTCCCGCGCCCCGAGATGCGCGACGGGCGCGAGGCCGTCCGCCTCGCCCGCATGGCGGCGGGGAAGGCGAAGGGGAGGAGCCGCCCCCTCGCCCTGAGCGCCCTCGCGGCCGCCCTCGCCGAGGCGGCCAGCGGCCGAGGCGAGGCGGCCAGCGGCCGAGGCGAAGGGGGCTTCGAGGAGGCCCTGCGGGTGGGCCGGGAGGCCCTGCGCGAGGCCGAGGCGCTGGGGATGCGGGAGGGGGCCGCCAAGCTGCGCGAGATGCTGGAGGTCTTCGGACGGGGGGAGCCCTACCGCTCCCCCACCTCATAGAGCGGCCAGCGGCCGAGGCGGGCGGCGCCGGAGACGAGAGGCGCCCGGACGCCCGGGAGCGCGGGGGCGCGGACCCGGAACGGACCCGGCGCGGATCCCGATATAGAGTGAAATCAAAGATTTACGAGGGGATTGAGGAAGTTAGGCGCGCG
>JAZGDQ010000482.1:0-2376 GCA_036477985.1 bacterium | reverse complement strand
CGTCATCGCCAACGACGCCACCGTCAAGGGAGGGACCTACTTTCCCCTCACCGTGAAGAAGCACCTGCGGGCCCAGGAGATCGCCCGCCAGAACCGCCTCCCCTGCGTCTACCTCGTCGACTCGGGCGGCGCCTTCCTCCCTCTCCAGGACGAGGTCTTCCCCGACCGGGAGCACTTCGGGCGCATCTTCTACAACCAGGCGCGCCTCTCGGCCGAGGGCGTCCCCCAGATCGCCGTCGTGATGGGAAGCTGCACGGCGGGGGGTGCCTACGTTCCGGCCATGTGCGAGGAGGCGATCATCGTGCGCGGCCAGGGGACCATCTTCCTGGCCGGCCCGCCCCTGGTGAAGGCCGCGACCGGCGAGGAGGTGGACGCCGAGAGCCTGGGCGGGGCGGATGTGCACGCCCGCGTCTCGGGGGTGGTGGACCACATGGCCGAGGACGACGCCGGCGCGCTTCGCATGGCGCGCGGCATCCTCGCCGCCATCCCCCACACGAAGCGCTTCCCCTTCGACATCGCCCCGGCCGAGCCGCCCGCCTACGACCCCGAGGAGCTCTACGGCATCCTCCCGTCCGACCTGCGCCAGTCCTTCGATATGCGCGAGGTGATCGCCCGCCTGGTGGACGGGAGCCGGCTCGGGGAGTTCAAGACCCATTACGGGACGACCCTGGTCTGCGGCTTCGCCCGCATCGAGGGCATCCTCGTCGGGGTGGTGGCGAACAACGGCGTCCTCTTCAGCGAGAGCGCCCTCAAGGCCACCCACTTCATCGAGCTGTGCAGCCAGCGGGGGGTCCCCCTCCTCTTCCTTCAGAACATCACCGGCTTCATGGTGGGCCGGGAGTATGAGGCGGGGGGCATCGCCAAGGACGGGGCCAAGATGGTCCAGGCCGTCTCGAACGCGGCCGTGCCCAAGTTCACCGTCATCGTGGGCGGCTCCTTCGGCGCGGGGAACTACGGGATGTGCGGGCGGGCCTTCGCGCCGCGCCTGTTGTGGATGTGGCCCGGCGCGCGCATCTCGGTGATGGGCGGGGAGCAGGCGGCGGGCGTCCTCCTCGCCGTGCGGCGGGAGAGCCTCGCGCGGCGCGGGGAGGGGATGAGCCCCGAGGAGGAGGAGGCCTTCCTTCGCCCCACCCGGGAGCAGTACGAGCGCCAGGGCCATCCCTACTACAGCACGGCGCGCCTGTGGGACGACGGGGTGCTCGACCCGGCCGAGACGCGCGCCGCCCTCGCCCTGGGGCTCTCGGCGGCCTTCAACGCACCCCTCCCCGAGCGGCGGGCGAGCCTGTTCCGGTTCTAGGGGCGGAGGGGGGCCGGCGGGGATATGCGCCCAGGCGGTGATGATGGGGAACCGCCGTTTCTCCTCGAAAGGGTTGCGGGCCCCCGCAAATTTTCAGGTTGTCACGACGATCTTGCCCTTCTGCCGGTTGGATTCCATGTATCGATGCGCTTCGGCGATGGCGTCCAGCGGGAAGGTGCGATCGACGATCGGCTTCAGCGCGCCGGTTTGCAGGCCGTCGTAGATATACCGCTTGGCGCGGGCGAGCTTTTCGGGGGCCCTGACGATCTCGAACAAGGTGTAGCCCCGCACGGTTAAGCCCTTGGCGAGCGCCGGGAACAGGGGAAAGGTCGTCGGCGCCGGCGACAGCACGCCGTACTCGAAGATGATGGCGCCGGAAGCGGCGGCGCCGGCGAGCTTCTCCAGCATGGGCCCGGCGACAGGATCAAAGACGATGCGGGCCCCTTTTCCGGAGGTGACGGCCGTCACCGTTTCCGCCAGATCTTCTTCGTTCGTCACGATGACGTGATCCGCGCCGGCGTCGAGGAGGAACGGTTTCTTGTCGGCTCCCCGCGTGGCGGCGATGGCCAACCCTCCGGCGGCCTTTGTGATCTGAATCGCGGCCAGCCCCACGCTGCTGCTGGCCGCGGTGATCAGCACCGAGTCGTCTTTTTCCAATTGACCGAACTCGACAAGCGCGCCGAAGGCGGTTACGTACGGCATCCAGATCGCGGCGCCTTCGACCGCCGATAGATCGTCGGGGCAGCGGGCCGCTGCGTAGTCCGGGACGATGGCGCTTTCGCCGTAGACCCCGTACTTCCCTATCGAGGCGGGTATGGTGCTCACCCGGTCGCCGATTTGGACGCCGCTGGCGCCGGGCCCCACGGCGTCTACTGTCCCGGCGGCTTCATATCCGATTCGTGAGGGGAATTCGGGATATTCGTGGTACTGCCCCTCGCGGAACATGACCTCGGCGCGGTTGAGGCCGAAAGCCTCCACCTTCAGGCGGACCTCGCCCTCTCCGGGCTCTGCAAGAGGCAAGTCCTCGACCTTGAGGACGCCGGGCCCGCCCGTTTTGTGAAACCGAACGATCTTGGGCA
>JAZGDQ010000481.1:0-2895 GCA_036477985.1 bacterium | reverse complement strand
CCATCCAGACGACGTTCAATCTCATGAAGGGCGGCGGCAAGCTCAAGAATCTGAAGAAGGTCAAGCGGAGCGACGTCTGGAGCGACAAGTTCCTGAAGTAGGCGCGCCGGAAAAGGCGACAAAGAGGAACGGAGGGTTTGCGCTGTTGGATGCACTGCTCTCGATCCGCAATGTGTCCAAGCGGTTTCTCTCGCGGGGGAAGATCGTCAGGGCGATGGAGAACTTCTCCCTCGACGTCCGCGAGGGGGAGTTCATCACCATCGTCGGGCCGAGCGGATGCGGAAAAAGCACCCTCCTCAACATCCTGGCCGGCCTTTACCCGGCGAGCAGCGGGGAGGTGCACTTCAAGGGGGCGCTTATCGGGGGCCTCAACCCCGAGATCGGCTACGTGACCCAGCAGGACAACCTACTCCCCTGGCGCACGCTCCGTAAGAACGTCACCCTCCCGCTCGAGTTCCGGGGCGAGAACCTCACGAACGGGGCGGCCGACCGGGTCCAGATGCTCATCGATAAGGTGGGGCTCGCCGGATTTGAGGGCTACTACCCGCACGAGCTCTCCGGCGGGATGCGCCAGCGGGCGAACATCATCCGCACCCTCGTCTACAACCCGCGGGTGATTCTCATGGACGAGCCCTTCGGCCCGCTCGACGCCCAGACGCGCCTCACCCTTCAGAGCCAGCTCCTCGAGCTGTGGCGCGAGGATCGCAAGACGATCATCTTCATCACCCACGACCTGAGCGAGGCCATCTCGCTGGCCGACCGCGTGGTCGTGATGACGGGCCGGCCCGGGTCGATCAAGAGCATCACCCCGATCGAGATTCCGCGCCCGCGCGACGTTTACCACATCCACCGTTTCGAGACCTACCGCGAGGTGTACGACAAGCTTTGGGAAGAGCTGCGGGACGAAGTGGCGAGGATGATGTGATGGCGACGGACACCAAAGTTCAATCGCGCCCGCCGGAGGACCTCCTTCTCCCCCCCGAGGTGACGGGGCTGCGTCTCTTCCTCTGGCGGGCGAGGCACACCGAGGAGATGCGCTGGCTCCGGGTGGCCGCCCTGCGCGTCGTCTTCGGCGTCGTGCTGATCTCGCTCTGGGAGCTCGTCTCGGGCTCCCTGGTGGACGAGAAGGTGATCAGCAGCCCGAGCCTCCTCGTCCAATCCTTCTTCGACATCGTGGATCCCGACAATCCGGACGGCTCCCTGTGGGTCCACTTCTTCTACACCATCGAGAACACGGTGTGGGGCTACATCTTCGGCGCCATCCTCGGGATTCTCTTCGGCTTCGTCCTGGCCGAGCTCGAGATCATCGCCCTGGTGATCGAGCCCTTCATCATGGCCTTCAACGGCGTCCCCCGAATCGCCTACGCCCCTCTGTTCATCGCCTGGTTCGGCATCGAGCGCCAGCCCAAGATCATCCTCGTGATGACGATCGTCTTCTTCCTCACCTTCGTGAGCACCTTCTCGGGCATCCGGGGGGTGACGCGCGACCTCATCAACGTCGCCCGCGTCCTCGGGGGAAGCAAGATCGCCATCCTGCGGAAGATCGTCCTCCCCGCGGCCTCGCCCTGGATATTCAACGGCCTCAAGATCAGCATCCCCTTCGGGATGGTGGGCGCCATCGTGGGCGAGTACATCATCGCCGACAAGGGGGTGGGCTACCTCCTTCAGCGCTACAACAACGAGTACTACACCACGGGCATCATCCTCATCATCTTCCTGCTCATGATGCTGGTCGTCGTGGTGAACCAGGTCCTGAACTGGTCGGAGAGCCGGGTGCTGCGCTGGCGGCCGACGAGCCAGATGGGCCAGGAGACGACGATTCCGGGCTGAGGCCGAGCCCGGAGCCCCCCTGGGGAGCGACCGGGGAAGAAGAGGGGGAAGCGCCTCACCTCGGGCCGGCCTGCTTCTCGATCTCCCCGTGGTCGAGGTTCCGGGCCGCCATCTCGCGGAACAGCTCCTCGTAGCCGGGCGGGGAGAATATCCAGAGCAGCTTGAGGGGGATCTTCCCCGTGTTCCGCACCCCGTGGAGCACGTTCATGGGAAGAAACGCGGTCATCCCCGGCCCCACCGCGAACGTCTCCTCACCGATGGAGACCTCCCCCTCGCCCTCGTGGAAGAAGAGAATCTCCTCCTCATTCTCGTGCAGGTGCTCGGGAATCCCCCCGCCGACGGGGATGTCCTGATTCCCCATGCTCAGGCGCGCCGCGCCGGTGTTCTTCCTGTCCACGAGAATCCGCCAGCCGCGGCTGAGCGCCACCTCGCGCATCTCGAGCTTCTCGCCGTCCTCCCAGCCGAACACGTAGGCCATCCCCCCACCCTCCCCGGTGCGTGATCCCGAATCAGCGGCTTCCCCTCCATTCTACCCCAAACGCCCCCCTCCCGCCGGGAGACAAGCGAAGTCTCCATCCGTTAGGATGGAGGAGATCCATCGAACGCGCTTTTCCCAAAAAATTTGCCGGGGAGGGGATCGTGAGGCGATTCGAGGGGCGCACCGCCATCGTGACGGGCGCAGGGGGAGGGATCGGCCGCGCCGTCTGCGTGCGCCTGGCCGGCGAGGGGGCCCGCGTCCTGTGCATGGACATCGCCGAAACGCGCGGGGAGACGGCCCGCCTCGCCGCCGAGGCCGGCGCCCCCACCAAAGCCGGCGCCTCCCCCGAGGCCGGCGCCGCGGCCGGGGGGGCGGCCGAGCCCCTCCCCCTGGACGTGACCGACCCCGAGGGGGTGAAGACCGCCTTCGCCGAGGCCGCCGCGCGGCATGGCCCCATCGACGTTCTCGTCAACTGCGTCGGCGGCGGGCAGCCCCTCCCGGCGCTCGAGATCGGCGAGGCGGACTTCGAGCGGATGTTCGACCTGAACGTCAAGAGCGTCTACCGCTGCTGCTGGGCCGTCCTGCCC
>JAZGDQ010000480.1:0-2967 GCA_036477985.1 bacterium | reverse complement strand
CGTGACGGGCGGCAGCGCCGTGGCGTGGAGGGGGAGGTCTTTGCAGACCTCACCCTCGCGGACATCCTGGCGAAACTGGAGCAAGTGCTGCGTGAGGTGGGGACGCAGGCGGGCGAGAAGCCGCCCGGGCTGCTGGCGCGAATCGCCGGGATGGTGGACAGGAAGGTGAGGTCTGCAAAGACCTCCGCGAAGCGAAGTGCGAAGGTGGTGAGGTCCGCGAAGACCTCTGCCAAGGTGGTGGGGCCTGCGAAGGTGAGGTCTGCAAAGACCTCTGCGGTGGTGGGGTCTGCAAAGGTGAGGTCTGCAAAGACCTCTGCGGTGGTGGGGTCTGCAAAGACCCCCGCGCGCCGTGCGGACCGGCCGCGCCGGAGAAAGGACAGCGGCGGATAATGATCGCTAAAGGCGCATTTTTAAATAAGGCGGCGTCAGGGCGCCTCGATCCAACCCATGAGCCGCTCGGCGAGCTCATCGTTCAGGACCTCGAGCCGGGCGTGCTGGGCGCGGGCGTCCCCCTTGCGGCCGAGGCGGCAGAGGGCGACGCCGAAATTGTAGCGGGCCTCGGCGTGGGCGGGGTCTGTGCGCACGGCCTCCTCGAAGGCGCGGGCGGCCTCGGGGTATTCGTTGCGGGTCATGTGGACGACGCCGAGGTAGACGCGCGACTCGACGTCCTCGGGCGCGAGGGCGAGGGCGCGGCGGAAGGATTCGAGGGCGGGGTCGGTGCGGCTGTTGCGCGCGTGGATCACGCCCAGGTTGTAGTGCGCCTCGGATCGCTCCGGGTTCAGCCGCAGCCCCTCGGCGTAGGCCTCGGCCGCGCCCTCCAGGTTCTCCGCCTCGAGCAGCGCGTTGCCGAGATAGAGCCAGCCCTCCTCGTCCGCGGGCCGCAGGCGGCAGACCTCGCGGAACTCGGCGACGGCGGGCGTGAGGTCCTTCTGGGCGAGATGGGCGAGGGCGAGGTTGAAGCGGGCGTCGGCGTCATCGGGGGTGAGGCGGAGGGCGGCGGCGTACTCGTCGATGGCTTCGTCGATCCGCCCCTGCGAGAAGCGGAGCGCGCCCAGGTTGAGGGCGGCCCTCGGGTCGCCGGGCCGGAGGCGGCGCGCCTGGGCGAAGCAGTCCGCGGCGCCGTCGGCGTCCTCCAGCCCCGCGCGCGCCACACCGAGGCTCAGCCAGGCCTCGGAATTTTCCGCATCCTCTCGGGTGAGGCCCTCGAGGATCTCGGCGGCCTCTTCGTTCGCGCCCTCCATGAGGCAGGCCCCGGCGAGTTGGAGGCGGGCGGGAACGTCCTTTGGGCGGCGCTTCCGGATCTCGGCGAAGACGGCGCGCGCCTCCCCGGCCCGGCCGGCGGCGAGATGGGCCGCGCCCAGGTTGGCGAGCGCCTCCCCGTGATGGGGGTCGAGGGCCAGCGCCGCGGCGTAGTCCTCCTCCTCACCGGGGCGGCCGAGGGCGGCCCGGGCGAGCCCCCGGAAGACGAGGGGATCGGCGGCGCCGGGATGGAGGCCGATGAGTGCCTCCGCCCCGGCGAGGGCTTCGGCGAAGCGCTCCGCGCGCAGGTGGTCCCGGACGCTCTCGAGCCCGGCGGCGAGATCTTGGCGGGGTCTCATGCCGGCAGGGCCCGCGCCCATGCAGGCGGCGCCGATGGCGGATTGGGCCGGGAGAGAGGAAGGAGGGGAGGGAGCATGCGGGGCGGGCGCTCCTCAAGCGGGCTCGAGGTAGTCGTCCCACAGGTCGAGGTGGATGTGATCCTGCGCCGGGGCGTCCGGCCCCCAGATCTCGCGGGCGGAGAAGCGCACGCTGTAGAGGTGCTGGGGCTTCTTGCCCTCCCCGCGCGCGTTCGTGTCGGGGAAGATGAACACGCCGTGATCGCGGTCGATCTCGCCGCGCCGCCCGCGGGCGTAGCGGGGGAGGCGCGTGTGCCCGAGGGGCTGGAAGTTGCGCGAGAGGACGCGGTCGCCCGCCCGGAACTTGGGGGGGACGTCCTCGTCCACCCGGAACATGTCCCCCTTGCGCAGGACCCCGGCCACGGCGCCGGCGGTGAGCTTGGGCGTCAGGCCGCCCCCCTCGGCCGCGCCCGCGTCGATCTCCTCTTGGGTGAGGAGGCCCTTCTCGACGAGGAGGCGCTCGATGCCGAAGAGCCAGTGCTCGTAGTAGCTGGTGTTCAGGTAGTCGCCCGCGGGCATGACCTCGCGCGAGTGGCGGTTCATGTCGATGTTCCACTTCCCCCAGGCGCCCATGGCGAGGACCATGGCGAACACGCGCTTCTCCCACGCCTCGTGGAAGACGGGCTCGTTCTCCTCGGGCGCGACGGGGCCGAGCCCGTGCATGCCGCCCATGTCGTGAACGCCGTTCATGCCGAACCTCCGGCCTTCGCCGGGGCCTGCGCCAGCGCGGTTCCGATCATCGCGTTGCGCGGGACGAGCTCGGCCAGCTCCTCCTCGCTCATCCCCTCGGTCCCCTCCGGGCGCATGGGAAGGACGAGGTATCGGACCTCGGCCGTGCTGTCCCAGACCCGGATCTCGACGTCGGCGGGGAGCTCCAGGCCGAATTCCTTCAGCACCCCGCGGGGATCGATCACAACGCGGGAGCGGTAGGGGGACGACTTGTACCAGACCGGGGGCAGGCCCAGGACCGGCCACGGATAGCAGGAGCACAGGGTGCACACGACCATGTTGTGGAGCCGGGGAGTGTTCTCCAGGGCCACCATGTTCTCCCCCTGGCGGCCGGTGTAGCCGAACTCGGCGATGGCGGCGGTGGCGTCCTCGAGGAGGCGCTTCTTGTAGGCGGGGTCGGACCAGGAGCGGGCGACCACGCGCGCGCCGTTCTTCGGACCCACCTTGTTCTCGTAGGTGTCGATCAGCTCGTCCAGCGCCGCCGGGTCCACCAGCCCCTTCTCGACGAGAATGGACTCCAGCGCCCGCACCCGCAGCTGGGTGGGCGTGAGGGGGGCGTCGTCGTCGTGGGGATGATCGTTTC
>JAZGDQ010000048.1:0-8114 GCA_036477985.1 bacterium | reverse complement strand
ACGAGGCGCATGGCGTAGGGCGGGTTGAAGAAGTGGAGGCCGAGGACGCGATCGGGGCGCTTCGTCTTCGCCGCCATGGCGGTGACGGAGAGGCAGGAGGTGTTGGTGGCGAAGACGGCGCTCTCCTTGGCCACCGCCTCCAGCCGCTCGAAGATTTCGAGCTTGACCTCCATGTTCTCGACGGCCACCTCGATGATGAGGTCGCAGTCGGCGAGCCCTTCCAGATCGGCGCCGCCGCCGAAGCGCGCGAGGATCTCCTCCTTCTCCGACTCCTCCAGCTTCCCGCGCCGCACGGCGCCGTCGAGGTTCTTGCGCACCCGGTCCATCCCGGCCTCGAGGGCCGCCTCGTTCACCTCGACGGCCGCCACCTCATAGCCCCCGGTGAGGCACACCTGGGCGATGCCGCTCCCCATGGCGCCCAGCCCCACGACCCCCACCTTCTTTACGGCCTCGGCGAGGGGCTCCCCGGCCGAGAGGTCGCGCGGGCGCTCGGCGGTCTCATCCAACTCGGCCACCCCGAACACGCCCGCCCGCTTGTAGGTGTAGAAGCCGCGCCCGGTTTTCGTCCCGAGCCTCCCGGCGGCGATCATCCTGTCCACCAGGGGGGGAGGGAAGTAGCGGGGGTCGCGGAGCTGATCGTAGAGCGAGCGCGAGACGGTGCGGTGGATGTCGAGCCCCTCGATGTCGAGCAGGCGCATGGGGCCCATCTTGTAGCCCAGCCCGAGGCGGATGGCCGCGTCCAGGTCGGCGGGCGTCGTGTAGCCGGTCTCGATGAGGCGGATGCAGTCGTTCTGGAAGGGGATGAGGAAGTGGTTGAGGATGAAGCCGGGCGAGTCCTTCGCGCGCACGGGCGTCTGGCCCACCTTTTCGAGGAACGCCTCGGTGGCGGCGGCGGTCTCCTCGCTCGTCGCCAGGCCGGGGATGACCTCGACCAGCTTGTTGAAGGCGGCGGGGAGGCAGAAGTGGGTTCCGATGGTGCGCTCGGGGCGGCCCGAGGCGGCGCCCATGGCCGTTATCGAGAGCGTGCTCGTGTTGCTGGCGAGGATGGCCTCCGGGGAGAGGATTTCGCCGAGCCGCCCGAGGAGGGCGTTCTTCTCCTCGAGGTTCTCGGTGATGGCCTCGATGACGATGTCGCAGCCGGCCAGATCCTCGAGCCGCACCGTTCCCCGAATGCGGCCCATGATGGCGTCGCGCTCCTCGGGGGAGGTCTTCCCGCGCTCCACCCCGCCGTCGAGGATGGCGCGCACCCGATCCGTCCCGGCCGCGAGGGCCTCTTCATCCGCCTCGCAGGCCGCCACCTCCACCCCGCCGCGGGCGCAGACGAGGGCGATGTTCGAGCCCATGGTGCCCATGCCGACCACCCCGGCCTTCTTCACGTCCATGCGCCGCTCCTGTCTGGAGAGAGAGAGTGCCCGGGAGCCGGGCCGCACCTCGGAGGGGGGAGATGCGTTCCGCGGGAGAGCCCGCCCCCCGGCGGGTGGCCTCGCCCCTCGGCGAGGCCCAAATCCGGCCCCCCTCCGGGCCGAGGGGGAATGAGGTCACCCGGCGGGGTGTCAAATCGCCCCGCGCGGTTGCATCCTCCTGGCCGCCCCTTAATATACCCATATGACAATGGCCACAGAGGAAGTGCAAGCCCTGGTCGAGGCGGCGGCCGGCGCGGGACGCCCCGTGAACCTCGAGGGCGCCGACCTGCGAAAGGTCGATCTGAGCGGGTTCGATCTCTCGGGGGCGAACCTGCGCGGGGCGGCGCTGGCCGGGGCCTCACTGCGGGGGGCCGACCTCTCGGGCGCGGACCTGCGCGAGGCCGATCTGCGCGATGCGGACCTCGAGGACGCCCTCCTCTCCGACGCCCTCCTCGATGAGGCCGACGTGGCCGGGGCCAACCTGCGGGACGCCGACCTGGTGGGCGCCGGGCTGGAGGGCGTGAACCTGGACGAGGCCATTCTCGAGGGGGCGCGGTTCATCTAGCGCGGGCGAAAGCCGGCGGGAGGGGCGGATCGGTTGGCGGATGCCCCCCGGTCGGATATGATGATTCACAAGCGGGGAGCATTTTGAACGGAGAAACGTCGGAAAAACCCAAATTGAGGACGAGAAAAATGGGACGAGTGGCGGTATTCATCGACGGCGCCTACATTGAGTTTTTGATTCGGGAGGAGTTTTCGGAGATGCGGGTGGATTTCTCCCGCCTCTCGCAGAAGTTCGTCGAGTCGAATGAACTTCTGCGCACCTACTACTACCACTGCCTCCCTTACCAGAGTCCCCAGCCCACCGAGGAGGAGATCAGGCGCTACACGAACAAGCACCGTTTCTTCCGGACGCTGGACCGGCTCCCCCGGTTCGAGGTGCGCCTGGGAGAGATCGTGTACCGCGGCATGCGGGAGGACGGAAGGGAGAGCTTCATTCAAAAGAGGGTGGACATGATGCTGGGGGTGGACATGGTCCGCCTCTCCGAGACCGGCCAGATCACCGATATCGTTCTGGTGGCCAGCGACAGCAACCTGGTGCCGGCCGTCGAGGCGGTCAAGGACGCCGGCGTGCTCATCACCCTCTACCACGGGCGCAAGGCGGGGGCGAACGAGGATTTGTGGAATCTGTGCGACGAGCGTTTCCCCATCACCGAGGAGCTGCTCGCCTCCGTGCAGCTTCAGCCGAGGCGGGATGCGAACGCCTACGACAAGGAGAAGGCCGCCGCCATGTAGCGCCGCGCCGGAATCGAAAAAACCCGGAGAGGGTTTTCCTCTCCGGGTTTTTTTTCGCGCGTGTACGGGGACGGCTCAGCCGCGCGGGGCCGGCTCAGTCGTACACCGTCTCCATGTAGTGCCCCGCGTCGACGACGGCCTCGATGACGGTGGGCCCCTCCGCCGCAAACGCCTTTTTCAGCTCGCGCGCGAGCCCTTCGGGGTCGCGGACGCCCACCGCGGGCGCGCCGAAATAATGCGCCGGCGGCTCGGTGTACAAATCTTTTTGGAGCTCGGTTCCGTAGACGCCGAAGCTGCGCCGGTCCTGCTTGATCTGAATGAGGGAGAGCCACCGGTCGTCGAGCACCACGACGGGGATGGCGAGCCCCATCCGCTTGGCCGTGGCCACCTCCCCGCAGGTCATCTGGAAGCATCCGTCGCCGATGAGGCAGACGACGGGAAGGTCGGGCCGCGCCAGCTTCGCGCCGATGGCGGCGGGGATGCCGAACCCCATGGAGGACCACCCGTTCGTGATGAGGAAGGAGCCGGGGGCGTGGGCGGTCCACTGGCTCGAAATCTGGTGGGTGTGGGCGCCCACGTCGAAGGCGAGAATTCCCTCCTTGGGGAGCGCCTCGCGCACGGCGTCGATCGCCTGATGGGGGGAGAAGCCCCCGGTGGGCGGGCGCAGGGATTTCTGGAACCGCTCCTTGTGGCGGAGCGCCGCGTCCGAGGGCCACTCGCGGGCGCCGGGCGCGAGCGCGAGCATCCGCTCCAGCGAGGCGTCCAGGTCGCCCACCACCTCGCACCGCACCTCGACCGAGCCGTCCGTGTCGGCCGGGTCCACGTCCACGTTCACCAGAGGGGTCTTGCCGATCCATTGCTCGAATTCCACCTCGATGGTGTCATAGCCCAGCCCCACGATGAGGTCCGCCTCGCCGAGGAACTCCCGCTGCACCTGCCTCCGGGCGCGCTCGATGCAGCCCAGGGAGAGGGGGTGATCCTCGTCGATCATCCCCTTGGCCATGGTGGTCGTCGCGAAGGGGAGCTGGTGGGTTTCGACGAAGGTCCGCAAGGCGCCGGGGTTCTTGAGCCGAAGGGCCGAGAGGCCGATGACGGCGATCGGTCGCTTCGCCTCCGCGAGAATCGCGCCGAGCTTCTCGACGTCCGCGCCGGGCGCGGGGGGGAGGGCCTCGCCCGCCGCCGGGGGAGGGGGCTCCTCGGCGCTGGCGGCGAGGGAGACGTCCTCGGGCAGGTCGAGGTGGACCGGCCCGATCGGCTCGCTGCGGACCAGCCGCAGGGCCTCCCCGAGGGTCGCGGCCACCCCGCCCTCCCGGAGCGGAAGGCTCGCCTTGGCGATGGGCTTGAAGAGGGTGTGGTGATCGATGTGCATCTGCACCCGCCGGCCCATCTGGTTCGTCGGGATGTTGCACGTGACGGCGATCATGGGGGAGCGGTCGATGTGGGCGTTCCCCAACCCGCTGGCGATGTTCGTCGCCCCCGGGCCCAGCGTCGAGAGGCAAAAGCCGGGGTTGCCCGTCAGCCGGCCCATGACGTCCGCCGCGAAGCCGGCGGAGCCCTCGTGCGCCGTGAGGACGAATTCGATCCCCCCCTTCCGCATCGCCTCGATGAGGGGGAGCACCTGGCCGCTCGGGATGCCGAAGCCGTGGGTCACCCCCGCGTCCTTCAGCATCCGAACGATGAGATCGGCGTTGTTTCCTGTCATGAGTATCGCCCCGAGCGCGCCGCACCGGGCGCGCGGTGGATGTTCAGGATGTCCTTGAGGAGCGCCGCCGCGGCGCCCTTCGGATCGCTCTTCCCGCCCACCACGGTCACGCGGCCCATGGTGTCGGTGGTGTAGGTGATTCCCTTCTCGGCCCCGTCGACCGCGGCGAGGGGATGATCCCGGGGAAGGCCCATGGGGGCCACCCGGGCGCGCACGGCTCCGTCGGGCCCGCGCTCGGCGCGCCCCACGAGGCGGAAGATCCGCCCCTCCTCGCCTGCGGCGTGCACTTCCTCGGCCGTGAGGCCGGAGATGCCGGTCCGCCCCACCTGCTCGGGAAGCAGGTCCGCCCCCATGCAGACGTTCGCGATGAGGGCGAGCTTGTTCGCCGTGTCGTGGCCCTCCACGTCGAGGGTCGGGTCGGTCTCGGCGATTCCGAGCCGCTGGGCCTCCGAGAGCGCCTCCCCGTAGGACCGGCCGCTCTTTCGCATCTCGGTGAGGATGTAGTTCGAGGTTCCGTTGAGGACGCCCTCGATGGCCAGGATCTCGGCCCCGGCCAGGCAGGTCTGGGCCACGTCCAGGGTGGGCAGGGCGGCGGCGGCGGCGGCCGAGAGCCGCAGGGCCGCGCCGTTGTCGCGGGCGAAGGCCTGGAGGGTCCGGTAGTGGCGGATGAAGGGGCCCTTGTTGGCGCTCACCACGTGCATCCCCCGCCCGAGGGCGGTGCGGATGTGGGTGAGGGCGGGCTCCCCCGTGCGGATGTCGGTGGGGGTGGTCTCGACGAGGAGGCCGGCCCCGGCCTCCCGGATGAGGTCGATGCCCTTCCACTCGGGCCGGCCGCCCTCGGGATGCCCGCCCAGGCCGCCGTGGGTCTCGAAGTAATCCGCGAGGGCGGCGGGCGCGAGACCCTTCGGGGAGATGACGCTGCCCTCGAGCTCCCCCACCCCATGCAGCTGGATCTCGAGCCCGTAGTCGCGGGCCAGGGTTTCCGCCTTCGCCTCGAGGAGGCGGGCGAAGGAGCGGCCCACCCGGCCGAAGCCGCACACGATGATCCGGACCTGTTCGGCCACGGGAGCGAATCCTCCTGGAGATGGCGCCAAGGGTCTCCGTCACAGGCGCTCTCTCTCATGCCACGCGCCGGGAGGGGGGGTCAAGGAGGCGGCCGAAAAACGCCGGGGGTGACTCCCCGCAGGGGAGGCCCCGGGGGGCCGCGCCGGGCGCCGCCCGTCCCGCCCCGGGCGCCGCCCGTCCCGCCCGGCGCGCACTTCTCATGGCCGGGGGGAGGGAGTAGATTGTGTTCGCCGATTCAGATTTCACATTTGGGGCGGGGCCGGCGCCGGGACGCCGCGTGGGCCGCTCCGCCCGCCCGAGGGAGGAGGGACGATGGCGTATCTCTTTCACCATGACGAGCTTCCCAAGTTGATCTCCGTCACCCCGGGCCGGGAGCGCATATTCTTCGTCAGCCCCGAGCTGGCGGAGACCGACGCGCTCCTGGCCGGCATCATCCGGTACAAGAAGGGGGCCGCCTCGCCCTATCACTTTCACGAGAACTGCGAGCACTTTTACTTCTTCCTGGACGGCGCGGGAACCGTGGAGACCGAGGAGGGTGTGCGGCCCGTCTCGGCCGGAACGCTCGTGTTCATCCCCGCGCTGGAAAAGCACCGGCTGCGGGCGACCGAGGACACCACCTATTTCGAGTTCCAGGCGCCGAACCGGTTCAAGACCACCATCCTCGAGGGGACCGACGACGACCTGCGCTGGGAGAAGGTGGACGGGAAGATCTGGGTGCAGACCTAAAACGGGCGAGCGCCGCGGGCGACGCGGCGCATCGCGGGAGAGAGACACATGATTCAGTACATCGACACCGGGGCGTGCGAGCGGGAGGCGCTCGGGGAAGGGCGGGGCGAGGCGGCGGAGATCGTCGGCCCGGCCCGCTGCGGGGCGGAGAACGTCCGGGGCCTTCTTCGCTGGCTCGGGCCCGGCGAGCGGTATGAGGCCGAGGCGGCGCCCTCCCACCAGCTGTTCTACCTCTTGGAGGGCGAGGGCGTCTTCGACCTGGAGGGGAAGGAGTACCCCGTCGGCGTCGGGGCGGGGCTCTGCCTCAGCCCGGGCGAGGGAGCGGCCCTTCGCCAGGCCGGGAGCGGGACCCTCAAGGTGCTGCATCTGGCCGTCCCGCCCGCCTAAGGGCGGCCGTCTCCTCGAGGTGAGGATTTCTCCGGCGGGGCCGCTCCGCTGCACTTGCGGGCGCCCGCCCGTTCAAGGAGGAGAAGCGCGATGGCCGATCTGACGCTCACCGCGGCGTTCGGCGACTACGACCGGATGGGCCTC
Source organism: bacterium (assembly GCA_036477985.1). Lineage (GTDB taxonomy): Bacteria > UBA8248 > UBA8248 > UBA8248 > UBA8248 > JAZGDQ01. The sequence goes on along the minus strand of JAZGDQ010000048.1, from coordinate 1,391 downwards.
TTGCGGGCGGGAGCCGTCCGCCCCGAGCGGATCGACCTGCGCGTCCTGACGCTGCCGCCCACCGAGATATTCCACCGCATGTGCCGCTACCTGGAGTTCGACGTCTCCGAGATGTCCATGGGAGCGCACTGCCACCTCCTCGGGACGGGGGAGAGCCCCTTCGTGGGGATTCCGGCCTTTCCCAGCCGGGTGTTCCGCCACTCGATGGTCTACGCGAACACCGCCTCGGGCATCGAGAAGGCCGAGGACCTGAACGGGAAGCGCATCGTCATCCGCGAGTGGGGGATGACGGCCGTCGTGTGGATCGTCGGCATCCTCGCCGAGGAGCACGGCCTCGACATCCGCTCGGTGGATTGGGTGGCCGCCATCGAGCCCCGGGTGCCCATCCGGATTCCCGAGGGGATGAACCTCCGCTACATGGCGAAGGGGGAGACCCTCTCGGACCTCCTCGACTCGGGCGGTGTGGACGCCGCCCTCATCCACCAGATTCCGGCCTGCTTCGCCGCCGGCTCGCCCCGGGTGAAGCGGGTCTTCCCCGACTACGGGGCGGCCGAGATCGATTACTACCAACGGACGGGCGTCCACCCCATCATGCACTGCGTCGTCGCGCGAAAAGACGTCCACGAGAGGGCGCCCTGGGCGCTCTTCAGCCTCTACAAGGCGCTGTGCGCCGCGCGGCGGCAGACGATGGAGGCCGTCCAGAACACCGGCGCCCTCTCGGCCATGGTGCCCCTCCTCCCGGCCGTGATGGACGAGACGCGCCGCATCTTCGGGAAGGATTTCTGGCCCTACGGCATGGAGGCGAACCGCAAGACCCTCGAGAAGCTCGTCCTCTACGCCCACCAGCAGGGCCTGACCCCCCGCCTCCTCGAGGTGGAGGAGCTGTTCGGCGAGAGCGTCCTGGACGAGACCTTCATCTGACCGCGAGGCCCGGAGCCGGTTGCGAGGGACACCCGCCTGAGAGGGATCCGAGCCCATGCCCGCCTCCCCGCCCAAGGTCCTCCACGCCGCCCCCTTCCGGCGGCTGGAGCCCCTCCTCGCGCCCGCCCTGGAGCGCCTCGCCGCGGGGGACCCCCTCCGGGAGCGGCGCGTCCTCATCATCTCGAACCGGCTGCGGGACCATCTCCAGGAGCGCCTCGCCCGCGAGGGCGCCTTCGCCGCCGTCTCCTTCCTCACCCTGCGCGACCTAGCCCGGGAGATCGCCGAGGCGGACCTCCGCGCGGAGGGCCTCCGGCCCCTGCCCCGCATGGGGGGAGAGGCCCTGGCCGCGCGCGCGCTCCGGGAGGCGGAAAAGCGCCTCGGGCCCCTCGGCCGCGCCGCCGGGGCGGAGGGTTACGGGTCCGCCCTCTTCGCCACGCTGACCGACCTCGCCGAAGGGGGAATCTCCCCGG
>JAZGDQ010000479.1:0-4287 GCA_036477985.1 bacterium | reverse complement strand
CTCGAAAAAGGGGGCGCCGGCATGGATTTCGGGTTCGGCCCAGGGGACGGCCCGCCCGCAAAACCCCTCCCCCGCCGGCGCCCGGGCGGGCAGCGATCCGCAGAATTACACGCCCCCCGCCGGGCGCGCAAGACGCCCTTCCCGGGGGCGGGACGCCGTGGGGAAACCGGGAAAAAGCGGCTGTATTATTTGGAAAACGCGGTCTAAAGGCGAGGCTTCGCCCGGCCGGCGGCGGCCATCTTGGCGCCCGCTCCCTCGAGCCGGGGCGCGCGGGCGTGCAGCGCGCGGCGCTCGCGGACCACCCGCCGGAACTCGGCCCGCCATTTGCGCGGCACCGGCATCCCGGCCGGAAGGCGCGTGGAGAGGGGATTGAGCGCCCTCCCCCGGCGGGTGATCCGGAAGTCCAGGTGAGGGCCGGTCGAGAGGCCGGTCGTGCCCACGTAGGCGATGACCTGCCCCTGCCGGACGCGCCGGCCCGGCCGAATCCCCCGCGCGAAGCGCGACAGATGAAGGTAGGCCGTCCGGTATCCCCGGCCGTGGCGGATCTTCACCATCTTGCCGGCCGCCCCCTTCCACCGGGCCAGGGTCACCACGCCGTCGGCCACCGTGCGGACCGGGGTGCCCCGGGGGGCGGCGTAGTCCACCCCGAGATGGGGCCGGTAGCGCTTGAGGATGGGGTGGTACCGGCGCCGGGAGAAGCGGGAGCTGATCCGCGTGTAGCGCAAGGGGGAGCGGAGGAAGGCCCGGCGGAGCGTCTCCCCCCTCGGGGTGAAGTAGTCCCCCCGGCCGCGCCCGAAATAGACGGCGGCGCGCTTCTTGCCCCGCACGCGGAACTCGGCGAGGAGGATCCGCCCGAACCCGATGGGGATTCCGTGCAGATGGCGCTGCTCCACGAGGACGCGCAGATCGTCGCCCGCCCTCAGGTCCTTATGGAAGTTGATCACCCAACCGAATATCTGCACGAGCTGGTTCGCCACCACGGGCGAGGCGCCGAGCTGGGCCACGGTGCCGAAGAGGGAGCCCCGGATCTTCCCCTCGAAGCGGACGACCTTCACCTCGTAGGGGATCTTCTCCACCCGCGCGCGGAAGCGGCCCGCGCGGGAGCGGTAGATCCGGACCTGACGCTCCCCGTCCACCTGGACGGTGAACCGGCGCAGCCCCTCCTCTCCGACGGCGATCTCGTAGCGGCGGCCGGCGCCCACCTTGGAGAGGCGGTGGACGGCGCGGCCCGCCCGAAGCGCCTCGTGCATCTCCTTGCGCCCGATCCCGGTCGCCGCAAGGACGGCGTAGACCGACTGCCGGGGGGCGAACCGGCCGCGGCGGACAATGACGGAGGGCTCCGGCGGGAGGGCGTCGGGCGGAGGGCCGCTATCGAGGAAGAACGCTTCTTCCACGGAGGGGAGGAGAGGCGGGGGCGCCTCAACCTTGTCCCCGTCCTCCGCCCCCCTGTCCCCCTCCAGCCTCCCTTTGTCGTCCTCCTCTCTTCCCTTGTCCCCCGCCACCGGCGCGGGCGAGAGAAATGCCTCCTTCAGCGCCGCGATGGGGGCTTGGACGAGCTGGCAGCTCGTCAGGAGAAGGGGGACGGCGAGGAGGACGGCGAAGGCGGCCCAGGGGAGGAGGCCCTTGAAGCAGCGCCGGGGGGAGCCGGGGAGGATGAGCGGACCTTCGGATCTCCATCCCGGCGGAGAGCTATAAGCCATTGAAATCGCTTCCAATGCACCGGGCGGAGCAAAGGGGCGGAATCTCATACCTTATCTATTACATGAGATCTCAGCCGCTAAACTCCCATTATAACAAGGATTATATGTTTTGCAATATCTAATTGCGGAGGGTTCCGCCCGGAGGGCGCGGGAAGGCGAATCCGGCGGGGCGCGGAAGTTATTTATAGAAGCATTTTCAAAGGCTTACACGGAAAATCGGCCGGGGAGCCGCCCCTCCGGACCCGGGCGCCCTCAGCCGAGGGAGAGGATGGCCTGGCGGATGAGATCCATGGCGAACATCGGGACGCGCGACTGGATGAAGCGCTCGTTCCCCCCGAAGCTCCCCTCGTGGCGGAGGATCTCCTCCCCCGTCGAGAGGGCGATGTAGGTGTTGCCCAGGGCGGGGGCGGAGCGGCTGTGCTCGGGCTCGATGTTCACGGGCGGGTTGGGCCCGACGACGGCGAGGCCCATGTCCGCCCCGCTCTCCTCGCGGATCCGCGCGGCGAGCTCGTCGGCCGTCTCCGCGACATAGGCCCCGTTCTTCACGGAGACCCCGAAAATCCGCTCGAGCTCGGCCGCGTCGAGGGCCACCACCCCCCGGCGCAGAAACTTGATGCGCTCGGGCCAGGAGGTGAGCCGCTGGAGGATGTTCCCCCCCGTGTTCGTCTCCAGGACGGCGAGCGTCTTTCCTTTCTCGGCGAGCATGCCGGCCACCACCTCGTCCAGGGTGACCTCCCCGACCCCGTAGATCGAATCGCCGAGGAGCTCGCGCACCTTGGCCTCGAGGCCGTCGATCATCCGGTCGGCCTCCTCGATGTTCGCCGCCATCGCCGTGATGCGCACGTCCACCTGTCCCGGATGGGCGAGCACCCCGATGCTCGGGTTCACCGAGGAGCGGAAGAGATCTCCGATGATCTGATCGACCCGGCTCTCGCCCAGCCCGCAGGTCTTGAGGACCCGGGTGCGGATGACCTCGCCCAGGGAGAACTTCTCTTTGATGAGGGGGACGGCGCGCTCCCCGATGATGTAGCGCATCTCGACCGGAACGCCCGGGGAGACGAGGATGATCCCCTTCTCGTCCTCGCAGTAGAAGCAGGGGGCCGTCCCCCGCGGGTTCTCGATGACGGTCCCCCCGGCGGGCACGAACGCCTGCTTCCGGTTGTTCTCGGTCATCTTGAACCCGCGCCGCAGAAAGTAGGCGTCGATGTAGTCGTAGAGATCCTGCCGGAACTCCAGCTCGACCCCCATCACCTTGGCCACCGCCTCGCGGGTGAGGTCGTCCACGGTGGGGCCGAGGCCGCCGGTGGTGATGACCACCTGGCTGCGCCCGTGGGCCTGCCCGATGACGGAGGCCATTCGGTCGAGGTTGTCGCCCACGGTGGACTTGAAGTGGATGTTCACCCCGACGGCCTTGAGCTGACGGGCGATCCAGGCGCTGTTCGTGTCGATCAGGTCGCCGAGCAGCAACTCGGTGCCGATGGCGACGATCTCACCGCGTACGGGTTCTGCCATGTCCCACCCTTCCGGAGTCCGTGAGGGGAAGTGACGCGCTTCGAGAGGGGGCATATTAGGGAAGAGACGACCGCGAGGCAAGGGCCGCCACTCAGGTGGCGCCACAGCCGCTCAGGCGCCCCCGCCACTCAGGGGGCGCCCCCGCCCGAATCCGCCCCGGGCGCTTGCCCCTCTTCCGCCTGGGGCGCCTGCCCCTCTCCCGCCCCGGGCGCCAGGCCGGCCAGGGCGAGCCAGCGAAGGAAGAGGCGCTCCGACCGGGCGTTGAGCGCCTCCAGGCGGTCGGGCATCGCCCGGAGGATGGCCTCCGGGTCGGCGTCCGAGCGCGGGGAGGCCGCGTCCTCCCCGAAGACGTCCAGCCAGGTGCGGATGTCCCCCGCCCCGACCTCGAGATGGTACTGGAAGGCGTAGCCCCGGCGGCCGAAGCGGAAGGCCTGGTTGGGGTAGCGCTCCGAGGATGCGAGGCGGACCGCTCCCGCCGGAAGGTCGAACGTGTCCCCGTGCCACTGGAAGACCGGGAAGGTGTCCGGCTCCGCGGCGTGGAGCGGGTCCCCGGCGGCCTCCTCCGTGAGGCGGATCGGAAACCAGCCGATCTCCTTCTTCCCCTCGCCCGGATACACCCGCGCCCCCAGGGCGCGCGCCATGAGCTGGCAGCCGAGGCAGAGCCCGTAGACGGGGAAGTCCTCCCGCAGGGCCTCCCCGATGATGCGGATCTCGGCCGCCAGCCAGGGGTGGGACGCCTCCTCGTAGACGCCCATCGGCCCGCCCAGGACCACCAGCGCATCCCCCAGCGCATCGAGCGCGGCGGGGACCGGAGCCCCCCGGTGGAAGGGGAAGCAGCGGTGCTCCACCCCGCACCGCTCGAGCGCGTCCCCGAGCCGGCCGAGGCGCTCCACCTCCACGTGCTGAAAGACGGCGACGGACAAGGCGGCCTCCTTCGGCGGGCGGGCCTAGTCATCCAGCCCGAGAAGGCCGGTCGTCTCCTCCACCCGGCGGATCTCGAAATCGGGCGGCCGCGCCCCGGCGGGCGGGGCGGCCCCCCGACGGTTCAGCCAGGCGCAGGGCATGCCCGCGCCCT
>JAZGDQ010000478.1:0-10613 GCA_036477985.1 bacterium | reverse complement strand
CCGCTCCCGCCCCCGGCCCCTTAGATGTTGAACCAGGGGGTGACGAGAATGTACTTGATGTTGAGCGAGAGTCGCAGGGCCATTTTCGCCACCAGCCCCATCATGGTCATGAAGAGGCCCGCCTTGATCGCATAGCGCACAAACCCCACGTTCACCAGGGTCTTTCGCCGCCAGATATACCAGGCCGGAATCGTGGCGTACCAAGCCACCAAGAACAGGGCGCCGACCGCGGCCTGGACCCAGTAGGTGCGGAAGCCCAGCAGATAGGGAAGGTCCACGTTCGTGAGGGCGACGACCAGATGCGGGTCCCATTCCTCCCAGGGGGCGAAGAAGTTCCAGCCCGGCCCGCGCAGGAAGGTCCCCTGAATGATGAAGTACACCCACAGGCAGAGAAAACCGAACAGGAAGGTGAGGATGGCGAACTTCCGGTCCTTGAAGCAGTAATAGCCGTTCCCGTTGGGGTTCACGTCGATGTAGGGGATGGCCATCAGCCCCACGATGATGAGGGTGGGCAGGACGACGCCCGCCATCCAGGGGTCGAAGTAGACGAGCATCTCCTGAAGGCCCAGGAAGTACCAGGGCGCCTTCGAGGGGTTCGGGGTGACCGAGGGGTTGGCGGGCTCCTCGAGGGGCGCGTCGATGACGATCGACCACACGACGAGGACGATGGTCACGATGATCGCGCACATGAACTCGAGGCGGGTGAGGAAGGGCCACACGTGGACCTTGTCGTTCACCCGCTCCCAGCTCGTGCGGGCCATCTTCTCGGGGGCGCCGACCACCCTGTCCTCTTTCGCCACGATCTCTCGCCTCCCGGCGCCTGCGCCCTAGAGCGGACCCGAAATGCCGCCGTCCTTCCGGATGCGCCAAAAATGGACCATCATCAGGACGGAGGCGATGAGCGGAATCACGATGCAGTGGAGCACGTAGAACCGCAGCAGCGTGGGCGGCCCCACGACGGTCCCCCCCAGGAGGACCGAGCGCGCGTCGAAGCGGGGGGTCACGCCCACGATTTCGGCGAAGGGGCCCTCGGTCCCGAGGAGGGGCGTGGCCCGCGCCATGTTGGTCCCCACCGTCACGGCCCAGATGGAGAGCTGATCCCATGGGAGCAGGTAGCCCGTGAAGCTGAGCATCAGAGTGGACGTCAGGAGCAGCACCCCGATCACCCAGTTGAACTCCCGCGGGGGCTTGTAGGAGCCGGTCATGAAGACGCGCAGCATGTGCAGCCAGACGGCGATGACCATCGCGTGCGCCGCCCAGCGGTGCATGTTCCGCATGAACATGCCGAAGGGGGCGTCGAATTCGAGGAACTTCATGTCGATGTAGGCGTACTCGCCCACCGGGCGGTAGTAGAACATGAGGACGACGCCCGTCACGACCAGGAAGAGGTAGAGGAGGAAGGTCACCCCGCCCATGCACCAGGTGAAGCGGATGCGGATCGCGTGGCGGCGGATCTTGGTGGGATGGAGGTGGAGCCAGAGGTTGTCCACCACCATCAGGACACGGTTGCGGGGGGTGTCCTCGTAGCCGTGGCGGAACATCGACCGCCAGACCTGGGAATCGAGGACGTTGCGCTTCACCTCCTCGAGATTCAAACGCTCCATCAGGCTCGGCATTCACATTCTCCAAGGGTCCCCCGCGGGGGGACGCCCGGAAATCCCTCAGACGTAGAGATAGGCGTCCGGCTTGTCCCACTCGCCCTTCTCTTGGCGGAAAAATTTCGCCTTGTCGACAACGATCCGCCCGTCCTCGGCGAGCGTTATCTTGTAGCGCTCCAGCGGCCGCGGCGCGGGCCCCTCGAAATTGACCCCGCTGCGCCGGAAGCCGCTCCCGTGGCAGGGGCACTTGAACTTGTTGTCGGAGGCGAACCACTTCGGGGTGCACCCCAGGTGGGTGCAGATGGCGCTCAGGGCGTAGAAGCCCTTGGGCTCGCGGATGATCCACACCCGCTGGGCGGCGATGAAGCGCGTGCTCACCGTGTCGACAACGTAGTCGGACGGGAGGCCCGCCTTGAACTGGGAGGGCGGCTCGAAGAGAACGCGCGGGAACATGAACCGCAGGAAGCCGATGAGGCTGATCCCCAGGCTCCCCAGGATGGCCAGCCAGCCGGTCCAGTTCATGAACCGGCGCCGGTCCATCCCGCCCGCCGCCCGGGCCTCGGCCTCGGCCGCGTACTCGGCGGGCAACTTCACCATGGGCGACTTCAGAAGCGTACTCATCCTCGCCTCACTCTCCTTCGCCATCCGCGGCCCCGCCCTCCTTCACAGGCGGGGGAACCCCCCTCGGGCGCGGGCCGCAAACTCCCTTCTCCAAACCGTGGCGGACAGCGAAATGAACCCCATCGGACGATGAGGCCTCCAGATGCACGACCTATTTCCCCCCTTTATTACGGACCCCCGCGGGGCCTGTCAAGGGCGGGGCGCCCTCCGGCGCAGGTGGCGGGAAACCGCCTCGGCGATCTCCTCCGCCGCCTTCCCCAGCAGGCCGCGCAGGTTCTCCGCCATGGCGTTGACGTAGCCCTGGGGGGGCTTCGTCTTCGCCCGCTTCTCCCCCTTGAGGCGGCGCTGGAGTATCACCCGCCCCGAGCGGCGGTGGACGACCGAAATCTCGATCTGGACGACAGCCGCGTAGCCCCCCGGGCTGTCCACCTCCTCAAAGCGCTTCACCCGCCCGCGGACCAGGTAGCCCACCCGGGTCCCCCCGCCCGCCCGCACCACCTCGCGGAACCGGTTCAGCGCGAGGAGGTGGTCGATCATCCGGTCGGTGACGATCTCGTCCGGGCGCGCCCCCCAGCGCTCGTAGGGGTAGAAGTCCACCCGGTAGGGCGCCTTGCGGAACACCATGCGCTCGCTGCGGTAGAGGGCGTCGGAGCGGAAGTTGTCCACCCCGACCGAGACCGGCAGGAGGGGCGCCGAATTCTTCCGCGGGGCGAGGGAGTAGTCGATGACGTAAAAGCGCGTGGCGGGAATCTCCCCGCCCCCCACGCATCCTCCGGCGATGAGGGCGAGGAGAAGCAGCGCCGCGCCCGGCGGGAGGCGCCGCCCGCCCGCGCCGCCTCTCTTTCCTGCCGCCGGCCCCGCGCCCCGGCGCGCGGCCCCGTAGATTCTCATTCTCCGAACTCCCTGGGCCGCGCCGGCCGCCGGAAAATGACGGTGGCCGGCTGCTCCCGGAGGGTGGTGGTGAAATCGGCCAGGTTGCTCGCCGTGTCCCGCAGGTCCCCGATGATGACATGGATGTCCTCGCGGTTGCTCCCCACCATCTCGTCGAGCTGGCGCATGAGAGAGTGGGCCCGCCGCAGGGCGAGGCGCACCTCCTGGGCCGCGCCCCGAATCTCGCCGCCGCCGCCGCCCCCCGAAAGCTCCCGGAGGGCGTCGTTCACCCGCTTGGTGAGGCCGCGGATGTTCCGGATGGCCTCGCCCAGATTATCGCCGCTGGCCTTGAGGATGCCGTCCACCTCCTTGGCCACCCCCTCGATGGCGCCCAGGGCGGCGCCCAGGTCCTTCGAGAGCCCGTCCAGGGAGGCCCTCGCCCGGCCCCCGAGGGAGGAGACCTCCTTCCGAAGGGCCGACCCCGTCGCGCCGATCTCCTTGCCCAGATCCGCGCGCACGCCCCGCACCTGGCTCTCCACCGCGCCGGCCACCCGGTCGATGGCGCTCTTTCCCCTCGCGACGACCCGCCCCATCTCCTCCCCGGCCTTGTCGAGATGAGCCAGGAAGCCGTCCACCTTCTTGAGGCTCCTCTTCGCGTCGGCGACGAAGCCGGAGGCGTCCCCCGCCAGTCTCCCGAAGGCGTCGACCGTGCCGTCCACCCGGCCGAGGGACTCGCGCGCGCGCGCCAGGGCGGAGTCGATATTTTGGATGAGGGGCCCGATCCGGCGGTCCAGGTGATCGGCCGCCCGGGCGAGGGAGGTGAGGAAGCGGTTTATCCGGCGCTCGTTCTCCACGTTCAGCATGCCCTCCACCCGCTGGAGCACCCGGTCGGTGGCGGCCAGCACCTTGCGCATCTTCCCCCGCACGTCCTGGATGAGGCTCTTCGCCTCGGCCGAGAGCAGCTCGGCCGTCTTCCCCAGTCCGCCCAGGATGCCCTCCATCTTTCCCGCCATCCCCTTGGCCTGGTTGATGACGTCCTGAAAGCTCGCCGCCTCCTCGCCCTGGATGACGGCGCCCGGCTCGAGGAGGGGGGAGCCCGGCTTCCCCAGGGAGAGGGAGAGGTACATCGCGCCCGTCAGGCCCACCGCCGTCACCTGCGCCCGGCTCGTCTCGCGGACCGGGACGCCCTTTTTCACCCGGATGAGGGCCTCCATCTGGGACGGGTCCTCGGCCGAGATTCCCACGGTCTCGACCCGGCCCACCTTGAGGCCCCCGAGGCGGACGACGCTCCCGTTCTCGAGCCCGGCCACGTCGGCGAAGCGCACGCGGAAGGCGACCTCCTCCCCGCCGAGCCCCACTCCCGTGAGGACGACGACGAAGAGGACGAGGACGGCGAGGCCCGCCGCGACGAACACCCCGACCTTCACCTCATGACCCCGGTTCCTGACCACGCCTCAGAGCTCCCTTCTTCCGCCCGCCGTGAGATAGTCGAGATACTCCTTCGGGTCGATTTTCTCCTCGCTCGCCCGGCGCTCGAAAAACTGCTGGACGCGCGGGTGGGGATCGGCCATGACCTCATCGAGGGAGCCCAGCGCCGCCGCCTCCCCCTCGAAGAGCATGATGACGCGGTCGGCGATCCGCTTCACGCTCTCCATCTCGTGGGTGACGACGACGATGGTCATGCCGAAGGCGTCGCGCAGCCGGAGGATGAGCTCGTCGAGGCCGGCGCCGGCGATCGGGTCCAGCCCGGCCGAGGGCTCGTCGAAGAAGAGGATCTCCGGGTCCATCGCGATGGCCCGGGCCAGGCCGGCCCGCTTCTTCATCCCGCCCGAGAGCTGGTCGGGGCGCAGGCCCTCGAAGCCCGCCAGATCGACCAGGCCGAGCTTCATCCGCACCTGGATGCCGATGGTGGACTCGGGGAGGTCGGTGAACTCCCGCAGGGGGAGGGCCACGTTGTCGCCCACCGTCATCGAGTTGAACAGGGCGCCACCCTGGTATAGGACGCCCATCCGCCGGCGCACCGCGGCCCACTCCTCATCGGTGAAATCCACCGTCTCGCGCCCGAAGATGAGGATCGAACCCCGGGTCGGGCGCAGGAGGCCGATGATGTGGCGCAGCAGGGTGGACTTCCCGCTCCCGCTGCCCCCCAGGATGACGAAGATCTCCCCCTTGCGCACGTCGAAATTCACGTCCTGGAGTATCTTGCGCGTCCCGTAGTGCGTCTCCAGCCCGCACACCTCGATGACCCGCTCCCCGTTCGGGGGAGCGCCGCGTGCGCCCGGGCCGCCCGACGCCGGCGTTTCCATCTCTTCCCTACTCCACGATGTAGAAAAAGGCGGTGAACACGAGGTTCGCCACGATGATCAGAAAAATCGAGGCCACGACCGAGGCCGTCGTCGACCGGCCCACCCCCTCGGCCCCGCCCTCGACGTGGCTGCCGAGGAAGCAGCCCACCTCGGCGATGAGAATCCCGAAGATGAAGCTCTTGGTCAGCCCGCGCATGACGTCGCCCATGTCGATCGCCGAGGCCGTCTGGCGAAGATACTGCAAGGAGCCCAGGTCCACCACCGTCACCCCAATGAGCCAGCCCCCGAATATTCCCGCGAAGACGGCGAGCAGCGTCAGGAGGGGCACGGCGGCGGCCATGGCCAGGAGGCGCGGGACCATGAGGAAGTGGGCCGGGTTCAGCCCCATCGTCTGGAGGGCGTCCACCTCCTCGGCCATCTTCATGCTCCCGATCTCGGCCGTGAAGGCGGAGCCGCTGCGGCCGGCCACGATGATGCCCGTCAGCAGGGGGCCGAGCTCGCGCGACATCGAGAGGGCGACGGCGTTGGCGGTGAAGATGGGTTGGCCGAACTGGCGCAGGAGGGAGGCGGTCTGGAGGGCCGTGATCACCCCCACGAAGAAGGTGATGACGACCACGATGGGAACGGCGTCCCACCCGATGCGCACGCCCTGCTCGAAGACGCTGACCCAGCGAATCCGCCCCCTCCCTTTCCAGGGGGCGACGAAGGTCCAGAAGAGCATCGCGCGCGCGTGCGCCCCCACCTCGCGGGCGAGGGTCCCCGCGTCCAACGTCTTTCGGCCCAGGGCGGCGAGCGCCCCGCCCACGTCCGGGCGCATGCTAGATTCCCTCCTTCGCCCCGGCCACGTCGGGGAAGATCTCGAAAACGTCCCGCAGGCGGGCGAGGTCGAAGACCAGCTTGACCTTGGGGCTCAGCGCCGCCAGGCGGAAGGTCCCGCCGTACTCCATCGACGCCTGAAGCCCCTCGACCAGGGTGGCGATCCCCGAGCTGTCCATGTAGCTCACCCCCTCCAGGTCCACCACGATGGGGGAGCGCTTCTCGCCCGTCAGCTCCAGGAGGGCCTCGCGCACCCGGGAGGAGGTCGACATGTCTACATCCCCCGAGATCCGCACCAGGGTGGCCCAATCCAGCTTCTCGGCCGCGATCTCCATCAACCCCCCTCCCCCGCCCGGGGCAGCCGCTTGCGCAGGTGCAGGCGCGTCCCCTCCTCGCCGCAGTCCTCGAACTCCACGGTGTCCATCACCTCGCGGATGAGGTGGACGCCGAGGCCGCCGGGCCGCACATCCGAGAGGTCGCGCGGGCAGATCTCGGCGGGGTCCACCTTCTTCCCGTAGTCGCGCAGGACGATCTCGATGCACTCGTCCTCGAGCCGCCCCTCGCAGATGATGGGCCTGTCGGTCGCCCCCTCATAGCTGTGGCGGATGATGTTCGAGCAAGCCTCGTCCACCGCCAGGACCACCCGGCAGCGGGCGATCTCGTCCATCCCCCCCATGACGCAGAGGGACTCCACCGTCGCGCGCACGAGGCACAGGCAGGAGGGGTCGGAGGGAATCTCGATGGCGAACCGGCGCACGCTTCACCCCCGCCAGGAGACCGAAACGAGGGTCATGTCGTCGCTCTGGGGGGCGCCGCGCCCGAAATCGCGGACCTCCTTGAGGACGCCCTCCATGAGGCGCTCCGCGCCGGCGCGGCCGGCCGCCTCGAGGAGCCGCGCCTCGCCCCACTCCTCCCCCCCCTTGCTGCGGGCCTCGACGATTCCGTCGGAGTAGATGAGGAGGGATTCTCCGGGGGAGAAGGCGAGCGTCTCCTCCCGGTAGGAGGCGTCCGGGACCATCCCGAGCGGGGGGCCGCTCGCCTCCCCCACCCAGCGGCCCGCGCCCTCGGGCCCCACGCACACCGGCGGCAGGTGGCCCGCGTTCGCCATCCGGAACTCGCCCTCGTCCGGGTCGAGGATGCCGTAGAGGTAGGTGACGAACATGCCGCGCATCTTCCCCGCAAAGAGATCCGCGTTCAGCTCGGCGAGCACCTCGCAGGGGGTTTTCCCCGAGGCGCAGAGCTGGCGGAACTCGCTCACCACGCGCGCCATGTAGAGGGCGGCGGGAACGCCCTTCCCCGAAACGTCGCCGAGGCAGATGCTCACCCGCCCGTCGGGCCGCAGGGCGGCGTAGTAGAGATCCCCGCCCACCTCCTGGGCCGACTCGGAGAAGGCGCCGATGCGGAACCGGCCGCGCTCGTCCTCGGGCAGGCGGTCGGGCAGGAAGCTCTTCTGAATCGAGGCGGCCATGGACATCTGCTGATCGAGGAGGCGGCGCTTCACCTCCCGCTTGTGGAGGCGGGCGTTGTCGACGGCCACGGCGACCTGGCGGCAAAAGGCGGCGAAGAGCTCGAGGTCCTGTTCGGTGAAGGGGCGCCCGGCCCGGTGGTTGAGCACCTCGCTCACCCCGACGAGGCGGTCGCTCGTGATGAGGGGGGCGGCGAGGATGGATTTCGTCACGAATCCGGTCTCCTCGTCGGCCCGGGCGAAAAAACGCGGGTCGCTCGGCGCGTCGGCCACCAGGAGCGGAACGCCCGTCTCGGCCACCGTGCCCGCGATCCCCTGGCCCTTCTTGATCTGAAACTGCTTGAGCTTCTCCACCCCCACCTGCCCCACCGCGATCTCGAACTCGAGGCACTCGAGCTCCTCGTTCCAGAGCATTACGGAGGCGGCCTCGGCCTCCATCACCTCCTTGGCCAGGGTCATGACGCGGTTCATGACCTCATCCAGGTCGAGGGTGGAGGAGATGAGGGCGGTCACTTCCATGAGGCGGGAGAGGCTCTTCACCCGCTCGCGAAGGCGGGCCAGGTCCTCGGGCGAATCGGGGCCGGGCGGATCGGCGGGCCAAGTCTCCACTCCCGCGCCCTCCGGTTCAGGCTGCGCCACGGCGCACCCCCTCGGGATCATTCCCCGCCCGCTGGGCGGCGCCCGGTGGGGCGCGCGGGCGGCGGAATGCAACCATGCGGCGGCAAGTGAGGTTTACGGCGCAATTTCTTGATAATGAATACGTTAGGGCCGCGCCCCTCAACCGCCCCGGACCCGTGTCCGGGAACCGATGCTATCAGAAGGAGAAAAACGCGGCAATTCGGCGAATTCTACAGGCCGGCCCGGCTCTTTCCCACAACGTCGCGGTTCACCACGTTGACGGGCCGCTCGCCCGAGAGGGCGCGGCGCACCTCGCTCGGCGCCCCCGCCTGGAGGCCCACCATGGCCTCGGCGCTGTACCAGGCGGCGTGGGGGTTGACGATGACGTTGTCCCGCTCCCGCAGGGCGTGGCCGGCGGGCAGCGGCTCGGGGTCGGTCGTGTCCAGGGCGCAGCCGGCGATGCGGCCCGCGTCCAGGGCCCGCACGAGGGCGTCGGTGTCGATGATGGGCCCGCGCGAGCAGTTGACGACGTAGGCCGTGGGCTTCATCCGCCCGAAGGCCTCATCGTTCATCATCCCGCGCGTCTGGGGGATGAGGGGGGGATGGACCGAGACGAAGTCGGCGATCTCGAGCATGTCGAGAAACTCCATCTTCCGGCCCGGCGCGTCGAACTGCCCCTCCTCCACGAAGGGATCGGCGAAGGCCACCTCCATCCCGAAGGCCGCGGCCCGCACGGCGACCCGGCGGGCGATGTTCCCGAATCCGACCAGCCCCAGGGCGCTCCCCTCCAGGCGGGAGATGGGCTTGCCGTCCATGACGTTCCACTCCCCCCCGCGCACCTGGCGGTCGAAGAAGGCCACCTTGCGCGCGCAGGCGAGGAGGAGGGCCATGGTGTGCTCGGCCACCTCGGGGATGCAGTAGGTCGGATTGTTCGTCACGATGATGCCGGCCTCGGTCGCCGCCTTGAGGTCGATGGTGTCCACCCCGATGCCGTAGCGGGCGATGATCTTGCACTTGGGCATCTGGGCCATCGTCTCGGCCGTGATGGGCCCCGCGTAGGTGTTCAGGAGGCCGTCGCAGTCGGCCGCCTCGGCCAGGAACTCCTCGGGCGTCTTCGTCTGCATCGCCACCAGCTCGGCCAGCCCCTCGAGCGCCCGCTTCTCGACATCGAGCGAGTCCCACACATAGTCGGTGAGAACGACCTTCCCCAAATCGGCCATTGATTCCCCTCTCCTCTCGGCTCCCGGCGGACCGCCCGCAGGGCGCCGTCCGCGTTTTTCGGGCGGATGCTATCCCACCCCCCCCGGCGGGATCAACCGCATGGAATGATTTCCTTGACCCTCCCCACGCCGTGTGATACCCCGTCGGTCGGCCACTCGGAATATTCAACGGGGGTGTTCGTCATGTCCGAGGTCCGTGCGCTTCGCCTGGAGCCGGAGGACTGCGTCCTCCTCCTCGTGGACGTCCAGGAGCGGCTCATGGCCGCCATGCCCGAGGAGGTCTCGGGCGCCACGGTGGGCCGGATCCGCACCCTCATCGAGGCGGCCAACCGCCTCGGGTTCCCCATCCTCGCCACCGAGCAGTACCCCAAGGGGCTCGGCCCCACCCTCGAGGAAGTCGCCGGCGCCATTCCCGGCTTCGCCCCCGTCGAGAAGACCTCCTTCAGCTGTTGCGGGGCCGAGGAGTTCCTCCCCCGCCTGCGCCGCCTCGGGCGGAGCAAGGTCATCCTCGCCGGGGCCGAGACCCACGTGTGCTGCTACCAGACCGCCCTCGATCTCCTCGAGAACGGGTTCATCGTCCACGCCGTGGCCGACGCCCTCTGCTCGCGCGCGAAGCTGAACTGGCGCACCGGGCTGGCGGCCATCGAGCGGGCGGGCGGCGTTCCCACCACCACCGAGCAGGTCCTCTTCGACCTGCTGCGGCGGTCCGGAACGGAAGACTTCAAGGCGCTCTCCAAGCTCATCCGATAGCCCCGCCGCCGCACGCGGGCGCGGGCGGGCGGACAAACCCCATCGAGGGAGAAGGAGAGATGGCGGCCGATCGCTCCCGGAAATTGCGGGTGGGCGTCCTCTTCGGGGGCCGCTCGGCCGAGCACGAGGTGAGCCTCGCCTCGGCGGCTGGCATCATGGCCTCCCTCGACGGGGCGCGCGGCGAGATCGTCCCCCTCCTCGTCACCCGCGAGGGGAGGTGGCTCCTCCTCCCGCGCCCGGACGCCCCCGAGGAGGAGGGGCGCGCGGTCTACCGCCCCGCCGCGCCGGGCGGCGGCGCCCTCCGCTTCCCCGAAGGGGGGGAGGCGACCGCCGTCGACGTCTTCTTCCC
>JAZGDQ010000477.1:0-2604 GCA_036477985.1 bacterium | reverse complement strand
GCGTCGATGTGGGGGGCGTCGGGGGAGGGGTCGAGGTGGCTGATCGAGTCCACGTGGGTGGGGCCGTGCTCGCACACCTGGAGGATCCCGGAGTAGTAGCTCATCTCGCTCTTGAAGCGGCCGCTCGCCACGCTCTCCTCGTGGGTCATGTGGGTCCACCGCCAAGTGTCCGGGTGCCCCACGAAGACGGGCATCCCCTGGTAAATCTCTTGGGTCAGGTCCACGATCTGATGGTTCTTGTAAGCCATTTCCTCCCCCTCGGGCCCGATCGGCCCAGATCAGTCCATCCACATGCCGCCGTTCACGTTCAAGACGGCGCCGTTGATGTAGGCTGCCCTATCGCCCGCCAGAAAGAGGATCGCCTCCGCCACCTCCTCGGCGGAGCCGAGCCTTCCCAAAGGAATCTGCCGCTTCCACTCCTCCCCCCGGAGGGGGATCATGTCCTCGGTCATCTTCGTCTCGATGATGCCCGGCGCCACGGCGTTCACCCGAACCAGCGGGGCCAGCTCCAGGGCCAGCGCGCGCCCGAAGCCGATCACCCCGGCCTTGGAGGCGCAGTAGTGGGCGTGGAGGACGCTCCCGCGCTGGGCCGAGATCGAGGCGAGGTTCACGATGGCCCCGCCGCCCTCCTGCTCCCGCATCACCCGGCCCGCCGCGCGGCAGGCGGCGAAGACGCCCCGCAGGTTCACCTCGATCGTCCGGTCCCACTCCTCCGGGGACATCTCGGCCACGAGGCGGTGGCGGTAGATCCCGGCGCAGTTGACCAGGACGTCGATCCGCCCATGGGCGGCCTGTATCTCCCCAAAAACCTCATCGACCGCCGCCGCGTCGGAGACGTCGAGCCGCCGCGCCTCCGCCCCGGCCAGCTCCCCGCAGGCGGCGCGCAGGCCCTCCTCGTCCACGTCGGTCAGGACGAGCCGGGCGCCCTCGGCCGCGAAACGGCGGGCCGCCGCCCGGGCGATGTCGCCCGCCCCCCCGGTGATGAGGATGAGCCGGCCTTCGAATTCTTCCGGCATGGCACGCCCCTTCGCGGGCGCCCGTCGAGGCGTTTCGGATGAAAGGGATAGAGGCCGATCCGATCCCGGACAGGGTAGATTTGGCGGGGGGGGTTGTCAATATATTCGGATTCCCGGCCCCCGGCGCCCCCCGAGGCAGTGGAGGGCTTCCGAACTCCCGGGCGCGGGGTTTGTTGTTCTCCGCCCAGGTGTTCTGTAAAAGGAACGAATACGGTTCTCCGCGATCTCGAGCCTCCCCCCGCGCCGGGAATGCGAAAGGAGTATCCCCATCCGAATCGACGTTCACAGCCATTTCTACCCTCGCGTCTATCTGGAGGAGGTCGAGCGCCTCAAGGGGGTTGTGCGCCTGGAGCGGGACAAGGACGGCAAGCAGGTCTTCACCATCCGCGGCACGCCGGTCGTGCACATCTCCCCGCCCCAGCTCGACCCCGAGCTCCGGCTCCGGGACATGGACGCCTGCGGGGTGGACCTCCAGATGCTCTCCCTCACCATGCCCCACGTCTACCTGTGGGAGCCCCGGGCGGGCCTCGCCCTCTCCCAGATCGTGAACGACGCCTTCGCCGAGATCGTCGCCAAGCATCCCCAACGCTTCGCCGCCGCCTGCGTCGTCCCCCTCCAGGACCCGCGCCTCGCCATCGAGGAGCTCGAGCGGGCGGTCCAGAAGCTCGGCCTGCGCGCCGTCTACCTCATCACCTCCATTGACGGGAAGCCCATCCACGGCCGCGAGCTGTGGCCCTTCTACGAGCGGGTGGCCGAGCTGGGCGTCCCCCTCTTCCTCCACCCCTTCCTCCCGCCGGGGGCGGACACCATGCGCGAGTTCTGGCTCCAGACCGTCCTGGGCGTCCTGTTCGAGAGCGCGCTGACGGCCGCCCGCTTCGCCTTCAGCGGCCTGCTGGACGCCCTCCCCGATCTGAAGGTGGTCGTCCCCCACGTCGGGGGCGTCATCCCCTTCGCGCTGGGCCGGCTCGACAAGGGCCACCGCACCCACCCCGCCTGCCGGGAGCACATCGAGCGCCCGCCGAGCGAATACCTCAAGCGGCTGCACATCGACTCGGTGGCCTTCGACCGCGAGTCCCTCGAATTCTCCATCGCGCGCTGGGGGGCGGAGCGGGTCATGCTGGGAAGCGACTACCCCCAGGCCATGGGAGAGCTCGACAGCTGCGTCGCCGACGTGGAGGCGCTCGGCCTGCCCGAGGATCAGAAGGCCATGATCCGCGGCGGGAACGCGCAGCGCCTCCTCGGCCTCGCCGCATCGAATGAATGACGGGGAGGGCGGCCCCCTTCTGGACCTCTCCGCTCTCCAAAGCCCGCCGGCGCGCCTCCCAAATTGACACCCCTCCGCCCCCTTCCCTAGGATGGGCCGTCTCCGCCACGCGCGGCCCCGGGCGCTTACTGGGCGCCCTATCCCCTCCGGCGCCGGGATGAAGAGATGGCGACCCCCCCCCACGTCTCGGCCATCCTGCTGGCGGCCGGCCTCTCCCGCCGCCTGGGGCGCAACAAGCTCCTCCTCCGGGTGGGGGGGGAGCCCGTCGTGCGCCGGGCCGCCGAGGCGCTCACCGGCTCCCGGGCGCGGGAGGTGATCGTCGTG
>JAZGDQ010000476.1:0-14964 GCA_036477985.1 bacterium | reverse complement strand
TGGGGCAGCGGGCCGAACTGGTCGGCCAGCCCGCGCTCGATCTCCCCGATCTCCGCGGGAGAGGCGGCGGCGGCGACCCGGCGGTAGACCTCGAGCCGCTCGGCCTGGGCGGGCATCCAGCCGGGGGGCAGGGAGCCGGTCACCGGCGCGCTGATATCGGGCTCGCGCCGCTCGACCGCGCCTCCCCCCCGCGCCTCCCGCATCACCTGATCGAGGAGCTGACAGTACATTTCGAAGCCCACCGAGGCGATGTGGCCCGACTGGCGGTGGCCGAGCAGGTGGCCCGCCCCGCGAATCTCCAGGTCCCTCGCGGCGAGCTTAAACCCCGCCCCCAGCTCGCTCAACTCCTCCAGCGCCTGGAGGCGCTCGCGGGCCTCCCGGGTGAGGCCCTCCGAGCCCGGCACCAGGAGGTAGGCGTGGGCCCGGAAGCGGTCGCGCCCCACCCGGCCCCGGAGCTGGTAGAGCTGCGCCATCCCGAAGTAATCGGCCCGGTTGATCAGGATGGTGTTCACAGAGGGGATGTCGAGCCCGCTCTCGATGATGGTGGTGCACAGGAGAACGTCGGCCTTGCGCGAGACGAATTTCTCCATCACCTCCTCGAGCCTGCGCTCGGGCATCTGCCCGTGGGCTACGAGGACGCGCGCCTGCGGGACGATCCGCTCGAGAAAGCGCTCCATGGCGGGCAGGCTCCGCACCCGGTTGTGGACGAAGAAGACCTGGCCGCCCCGGTCGATCTCCCGGGTGATGGCGTCGCGCACCACCTTCTCGTTGAAGCGGGAGATGTAGGTGCGCGGGGCGAGCCGCCGGCGCGGGGGGGTCTCGATGACGCTCAGATCGCGCGCATTCGAGAGGGCGAGCTGGAGGGTGCGCGGGATCGGGGTGGCCGTCATGGAGAGGACGTCCACATCCAGGCTCAGCTTCTTGAGCTTCTCCTTGTGGGAGACCCCGAAGCGGTGCTCCTCGTCGATGATGAGGAGGCCCAGATCCTTGAAGGCCACGTCCTTCTGGAAGATGCGGTGGGTCCCGATCACGATGTCCACCTCCCCGCTGGCGAGCCCGGCCACCACCTCGGCCTGCTCCTTCCGGCTCCGGAAACGAGAGAGCATCTCCACCCGGACGGGGAGCGAGCGGTAGCGCTGGGAGAAGGTCGCCTGGTGCTGGTGGGCGAGGAGGGTGGTGGGGACGATGAGGGCGACCTGCTTGCCGGAGGAGACGGCCCGCGCGGCCGCGCGCAGGGCCACCTCGGTCTTCCCGTAGCCCACGTCCCCGCACACGAGGCGGTCCATCGGGCGCGGGCGCTCCATGTCGGCGAGGACCTCCCGGATGGCCTGGTCCTGATCGGGCGTCTCCTCGTACTCGAGGCCGGAGGCGATCTCCTGGTCCCAGGACCCGTCGGCCGGGAAGGAGAAGCCGGCGGCGGCCTGCCGCTCGGTGTAGAGACGGAGGAGGTCGCGCGCGATCGTCTGAAGCGCCTTCTTCACCCCCCGTTTCGTCTTCGCCCAGCCCGGCCCGCCCAGCTTGTCCAGGAGGGGCCGCTCCCCTCCGCCGCGGTGGATGGTCACCCGGTCCACGTCGTCCATCGGGACGTAGAGCTTGTCCCCGCCCGAATAGGCGATGGTGAGGAACTCGTCCTCCCCCTCGGCGTGCTCGAGAATCTGGGTCCCCTTGTACTGGCCGATGCCGTGGTCGACGTGGACGACGTAGTCCTCCGCCTTGAGGTCGCGCAGCCCCTCGCCCGGGCGGGCGCGGCCCGCCCGCCTGCGCTGGCGCCCCAGGGAGGAGACGAAGAGGTCCTCCGCCCGGAAGAAGACCCGCCCCTCGCGGGGCAGGCGGAAGCTCGAGGAGAGGCGGCCCTCGGCGATGTCGAGCCCCTCGCCCGGATCGATGAGGCTCTCCTCCGTCCCCCGGAAGGGAACGCCCAGCTCGTACTCGCGGAGCATGGACTGGATGCGGAGGGCCTCGGTCCGATCGGCGGCCACGATGGTGACGGCCTCCCCGGCCGCGCGCCATTCCAGGAGCCGGTCGACGAAAGCGGCGATCCGCCCGCGGATGGGGGTGAGGCGCTCGGCGAGGAGAAGGTTCTCTCCGTTCCTATCCTCCTCCTCCCGGTCCTCCCTCCCCTCCCTGTCCTCTTCCCCCGGCCCGGCGTCCAGGCCCAGCGGGTCCAGCTCGAACCGGGGCCAGAGGGAGATCGCCGCCTCCACCTCCCCGGGCTCCATCCACATCCGCCCGGGGGGGTAGCCGATGAGCCCGCGCTCGGGGGCGAGGGCGGCTTCATCCTCCAGCTCGGCCCACATCTTGCGCGCGGCGGCGGAGACCATCTCCGGCTCATGGATCACCCAAAGGGCGTCGCCCGGCACGGCGTCGAAGAAGCTCCCCATTTCATCGAGAAAGAAGGGGGCCAGGCCCTCGAGGCCGGAGAAGCGCCCCTCGGCCTCGAGAAGCTCGATGAGCCGCTCCACCCGGGGGGCGAGG
This sequence comes from bacterium, assembly GCA_036477985.1. Lineage (GTDB taxonomy): Bacteria > UBA8248 > UBA8248 > UBA8248 > UBA8248 > JAZGDQ01. The sequence continues at coordinate 12,489 of JAZGDQ010000476.1, read as the reverse complement.
GCGGGCTCCTCCTCCCCCCGCGCCCGCAGGGCCGCCGCCCCCCGCTCGCACTCCTCCGGGGTGAGGAGAATCTCCCGAGCGGGGAAGAGCCGGACCTCGGCCCGGGTCCGGAGGGTGCGCTGGGTCTGGGGGTGAAACTCCCGGAGCGAGTCGATCTCGTCCCCCCGCATCTCGAGACGGACGGGGCTCCCCTCCCGGGGGGAGTAGAAATCCACGATTCCGCCCCGCACGGCGCACTCCCCGGGGGACTCGACGATGGAGCGGCGCTGGTACCCCAGCTCCTCGAGGGCGGCCAGGAGGGCGTCGCGCTCCACCTCCGCGCCCTCCCGCAGGGTGCGCACCCGCTCGCGCAGACGGGCGGGCGGGGAGATGCGGGCCGAAAGCGCCTCCGGCGTCGTGAGGACGATCCCCGCCCCTCCGGTCATCAGAAAATCGAGGGCGGCCATCCGCTCGCCCACGTTCTCGCTCGAGGGGGAGAGGCGCGCGTAGGGGTAGACGTCCCAGGCGGGGAAGACGTACACGCCGGCCTCGGGCCTCCCGGCCCCGCCCGCGCCCAGGAAGAAGCGCAGGTTCGCCTCGAGTTGGCGCAGGCGGCGCCCGTCGGCCTCGAGGACCACCAGGGGCGCCCCGCGCCCCCGCGCCAGCTCCGCCAGCCACAGGGCGCGGGAGGCCTCGTCGGCGCCGCGAAGGCGCACGCGCCGCGCGCCGCCGGGTTCGGGAGGCGAAGAGAGGGGGGAGCCGTTCATGGACGGAGGAGGGATCGGGCGAGGGGAAACGGCCGGGGGGGTTGCGCGCCGCGCCGCGAGGAGCAGGCCAGGATCATGTCCAAAAAAAACTCGCCGGGATCTAGTTCAGGGATTTATCCGTCACCACGAAATCGCGCAAAACGTTCGTCGACGTTTTGGGGAGGGGAACGTCGGTTCCGTTCAGGAGGACCTTGGTGCCCTCGACGTTGCCCACCGTCACGACGAACTTGTCGCTCCCCCTCCAGTTCACCGTGTTCCCGGCGGCGAGGAGCATCTCGTACTTCTGCTTCCCGTCCACCACGACGCGCAGCCAGGTGTCCTCGATGGCGAGCACCTGGAGGTTGAGCGGGCCTTGGAGGAGAGCCGGGCCCTCGGAGGCGGCCGGGCCCTCGGCGGGAGCCGGGCTCTCCGTGGCGAGACCCTCGGCGGCGGTCGATCCGTAGAAGGAAAGACCTTCCAACCCATTGTTTTTCACCGCCATATCCCCTCCAACCGAGACGGACCTCAGGCGGGCGAGGCCGGCCGCGGGGAGGAAGCCGGAGGAGTCGCCCCCCGCCCCGGGGACGGTTCCGGCCCCGTTCGGCGCCCCCCCGTTCGCGGCGGGTGGGGAAACTTCCGAAGGCGAGCCGGCCTCGTTCGCCCGCGCGCGCGCTTTCTTTTCCGTGGAGACGCCGTCCGGCGCGGGAGCGTTCAACTGCGATCCCTTCCAAGGCGGAAATTTTTTCAGCGTGGGAGAGGTCGCCGAACGAACGCGCTCGATGATGGCGCTGAAGCCGAGGATGCGATCGGCTCTTCCGCGGAGGAGCCAGAGCAGGGCGCCGCTCACGATGATGAAGAAGACGACGGCGGCGACGGGGACGAGCAGCCTGCGGGAGCCGCGGCGCGGGCGCGCGTTGGAGACGATCGGATCGCCGTAGGCGAGCGCCTCCAATTTCTTTTCGGCTTGGCGCCCAATCTCGCGGTCGAACTTCGCGGCCGCGGCGTCGGCGTCGACACTGATGAAATTGGCGAAGGCGCGGACGAACCCTCGGCCGATGGGCACGGAGGGGAGGCGGCGAAACTCGCCGGCCTCGATGTGCTCAAGGTAAAATGTGCGGACGCGGGTGGCGTCGGAGATCTCCCGGAGGGTGATCCCCCTCTCGGTTCGCTCGCGCTGCAAGTAAGGGCCTAGCCCTTCCGCATCCATCTCCCGCCACCTCAGGCCGCCGGATAGTCGCACCATTCCAAGGATACCTTAAAGCCCTAAAAAACAAATATATAGGCAATCAAGCCGAAGGTCAACTCTCAAAAACCAAAAGAAATCAAATATTTTCGGGGCGAAAACCCAGTCTGCATAGAGAAATCAGGAATTTAGGGCAATTCGAGGAGGGAGAGGACCCCCGGGGCGACGTCGCAGCTGGAAACCCCCTCGGCCGTTCCGGCCCACTCGGCCGCCGCCCGCCCCCAGAGGAGGATGGGGACCGGATGGGTGGTGTGAAGGGCCCCCTCCATGTCCTCCACGTTGCCGTGATCGCTGCTCAGGAGGAAGGCGTCGCGCCCGGGGTCGAGCGCCTCCAGGGCGGCCCCGAGGAACCGGTTGAGGGAGGCGATGACCTCGGCGGCCTCCTCGAAGCTCCCGCGGTGGCCCACGGTGTCGGTGCGGAAAAATTCGTAGACGAGGAGGTCGCGCGCGCGCGCCATCTCGCCCAGCCGCCCCCCCGCCTCCTCGGGCGAGAGGGGCTCCACATCGTGGCCCGCCTCGATGAGGAGCCGGTTCGTGAAGTCGCGGTAGATCGCCTCCCCGCGGCGCAGATCCTCCAGGCGGTTCAGCCGCAGGCCGGCGCACTCGGTCATCACCGTCGTCACCGAGCGGCGGTGACTGCGCCCGCGCGCGAAGTAGGCGGGCGTGTAGGCGTTGGCGAACCCGGCGCGCGCGCCCCGCTCGCGGGCCCGGCGCAAGAGGCCCTCGCGCGCGAGCGCCTCGCGCAGGGCGCGGTTGGGAAATCCGGAGAGGTGGCCGCCGACGAGGGCGGGCGCGTTCACCCCGGTGAAGAGGGAGGTCCCCCCGGTCGCGCTCTGGGGCAGGCCGGGCGCGCCGAGGCAGGCGTCGGCGGCGATGAGGCGGAAGGGCGTCTCGGGCGCCTTTCCCCCCAGCGGGGCGAGCGCCCCCCCCGCGAGGGCGGAGAGGGGGTTGGCCGGGCCGGGCGGGGCCAGCCCCAGCCCGTCCACGAAGACGAAAAGGAGGGACACCCTAGAGCGTGCGCCCGCTCGCGGCCGCGAAGGGGGAGAGCTCCTTCATGAGCTGGCGGAAGGTGTCCGGCTTGAGGGACTGGGCCCCGTCGGAGAAGGCCTTCGCCGGGTCGGGGTGGACCTCGATCATGAGGCCGTCGGCCCCGGCCGCCACGGCCGCCTTCGAGAGGGGGGCGACCAGGCGCCAGGCGCCCGCGGCGTGGCTCGGGTCCACGACCACCGGGAGGTGGGTCATCTCCTGGAGGACGGGCACGGCGCTGATGTCGAGCGTGTTGCGCGTGGCCGTCTCGAAGGTGCGAATCCCCCGCTCGCACAAGATGACGTTCGGGTTCCCCTGGCTGAGGATGTACTCGGCCGACATGAGGAACTCCTCGATGGTGGTCGACATTCCGCGCTTGAGGAAGACGGGCGTCTTGAGCTGGCCCACCTTCTTCAGAAGGGAGAAGTTTTGGATGTTGCGGGCCCCCACCTGGAAGATGTCGGTGTATTCGGCCACCAGATCGATGTCGGCCGTGTCCATGATCTCGGTCTGGATGGGAAGGCCCGTCTTATCGCGCGCCTCGGCGAGGAGCTTGAGGCCCTCCTCCTCCATGCCCTGGAAGCTGTAGGGCGAGGTGCGCGGCTTGTAGGCCCCCCCGCGCAGGACGTGCCCCCCGCCCGCCTTGACGGCCTCGGCCGAGGCGAGGATCTGCTCGCGGCTCTCGACCGAGCAGGGGCCGGCGATGACGACGATCCCCTTGCCGCCGAACCGCACCCCCCCGACCTCGATCACCGTCCGCTCGGGCCGCCCCTCCTTGCTCGCCAGCTTGTAGGGCTTGAGGATGGGCATGGCGCTCTCGACGCCGTCGAGGGAGACGAGGGACTCGAGCATGTATTTCCCCCGCTCGTCCCCGACCGCGCCGATCACGGTCCGCTCCACGCCCCGGATGAGATGCTCCTTGTAGCCCAGCTCGTTGATGGCCTTGACCGCCCCCTGAATCTCCTCCTCGGTGGCGTTCTGCTTCATGACGATGATCATCCCTGTCTCCTCGAAAGGTGCGGAACCTCGAATCTGAAATAAAAATCGCCACGGGAGTCTGCCCCGTGGCGAAATCGGCCGGGCCGATCGGCGGGGGCGGCTGGACCGTCCGTCCCGCCGCCGCCCGGGGGTGCTACTTCGAGCCGGCGCGCGGGCGGACGGGGGTAAAGCCGAAGAAGGAGCGGCCCTCCCGCCGGTCGCTTTCCAGTGCTCTCGCGCGCATCGGCATGAATCTCCTTAAACCATTCGAAAACAAGGGCGAACGATACCCATCCCGCCGCCCGCCGTCAAGGGGGAAACCCGGCGCCCGGGGAGGCGCGCCCAGCGCCCGGGGAGGCTCTCCCGGCGCCCGGGAGGCTCTCCCAGCGCCCGGGGGGCTAGGCCCTCCCGCCCGCGGGGGCGAGCCGGCGCTTGTCCTTTCCGGCGGGACGGAGGACCTCCCCGCCGAGGACGATCCGCACCGCCTCGAGCATCCGGCTCCCCCGCCGCCTCGCCCCCTCGGAGTCGGTGAAGAGGAACCTCCCCTCCCGCATCCGGAAGACAACCAGGTCCCCCCGCGCGCCCGGCCGCAGGGTTCCTATCTCCCTCTCGAGCCCCATCCACCCCGCCGCCGTCGCCGTGCTCAGGCGGACCACCTCGGTGAGGGAAAAGCCCAGGGCGAGGAACTTGCTCATCAGGTTGGGGAAGTCCCACACCGGGCCGTCGATGCAATAGCGGTGCAGGTCCGAGCTCAGGTTCCCGGGCCCGAGCCCTTGGGCCAGGGCCCTCTCGAGGATCTCGAAGCTGAAGCTCGCCTGCCCGTGGGCGACGTCCAGGAGGATTCCCCGGTCGCGCGCCTCCCAGACGGCCCGGCGCACCCGCCCCCTTCGGTCGAGGATGTTCTCCCGCCGGCCGTGGAAGGCGTGGGTGAGGACGTCGCCCGGCCGCAGGCGGCGGAGGATCTTGGGCAGGGAGTCGGGCGTGTCCCCCACGTGGACCATGAGGGGGACCCCGAGCGCCTCGGCCGCCTCGAGGGCGGGGGCGAGGGGGCGGCCCCCGCTGCGCCCGGCCACGTTGCGGCTCAGCCGCACCTTCATCCCCAGCAGCAGGTCACGGTTCCCCTCGAAGCACTCGACGGCGCGCTCGGGGCTCAGGGCGCGCATGTCCTCGTTCTCCCCCACCCCATGGAGGAGAAGCCCGCCGCCCGAGATGTTCAGGAAGGCGCGCACGGTGGGGCGGGCGGACTCGAGCGTCCACCGGCGGAAGGCGGGGAAGGTCTGCGCGCCGGCGCTTCCCGTGTCGACCGCCGTCGTCACCCCGCGCGCGAGCATGGACCCCTCGAGGGGGACGCCGTAGTGGCTGATCTGCTCGAAGAAGTGGCAGTGGAGGTCCACCAGGCCGGGCGTCACGATCCGCCCGCGCGCGCTCAGCGCGGGCCGGCCGCGGGCCGGGATGTGGGGGGCGATCCGCCGGACGCGGCCCTTGCGGATCTCCACGTCCATCGTCCCCTCCAATCCCTGGGAGGGGTCGATGAGATATCCGCCCTGGATGATCAGATCCGCCACGCCGCCGCCTCCCGCATCGTCGATCCCTCGCCGCCCCCCCCTCTTTCCGGCGGCGGTTCGGGGAGCCTACCCCGCCCCCCCGGGGGCGGGCAAACCCGCCGCGCGCGCGTTGACATCCCCGCAAGGGGGGGGCCAAGATCCCCGAACCCTGAGGACCCCTTCCGCCGAAGGAGCCTCCCCGCACCTCGGAGCGACGCCATGAGCTTGCAGACCGAAACCCCCCTCCAGCAGTTCGAGCTCACCGAGCCCCAGAAAATGCTCCGCCAGACGGTCCGCGAGCTGACGCTTCGCCACATCGCCCCGCGCGCGGCCGAGATCGACGAGGCGGACGCCTACCCCGAGGACATCTTCCAGCTCCACAAGGCGCACGACCTTCTCGGCGTCTTCCTCTCCGAGGAGTGGGACGGGGGCGGGATGGGCTTCCTCGGCGGCTGCATCGCCATCGAGGAGATCGGCCGCATCTGCTCGAACAGCGCCCTCTTCATCGTCCTCACCATGCTGCCCAGCCGGGCCATCGAGCTGAGCGGAAGCGAGGCCCAGAAGAAGCGCTACCTCCCCGCCCTCGCGCGGGGCGAGTTGCGCGCCGCCTTCTCCCTCACCGAGCCCCACGCGGGCTCGGACGCCGGGAACATCCGCACCCGCGCCGTGCGCGAGGGGGAGGAATGGGTGATCAACGGCGTGAAGAGCTTCTGCACCGGCCCCTCGGCGGCCGACTTCATCATCCTCGCCGCCAAGACCGACCCCGACGCCGGCACGCGCGGGATCACCATGTTCATCGTCCCCACCGACACCCCCGGCTTCCGCATCACCCGCCACGAGCGCAAGCTCGGCATGCGGGGCATCCCCACCTGCGAGCTCCTCTTCGAGAACTGCCGCATCCCGGCCGAGAACCAGGTCGGCCCCCTCCACCAGGGCTTCAAGACGGCCATGACGGGCTTCAGTCAGATGCGCCCGGCCATCGGCGCCCGCGGCGTGGGCCTGGCCCAGGGGTGCCTCGACTACGCGGGGAACTACGCCAAGGAGCGCGAGGCGTTCGGCAAGCCCATCGCCGAGTTCCAGGCCATCCAGTTCATGCTCGCCGACATGTTCATGGGGATCGAGGCGGCCCGCCTCCTCGTCCACCGCGCCGCCGCCATGGTGGACGCCGGCCAGATCGGAAAGGAGAACGCGCGCTTCTTCTCGACCGCCAAGTGCTTCGCCGCCGACGTCGCCATGAAGGCGGCCCTGGACGGCCTTCAGGTCCTGGGGGGCGCGGGCTACATGAAGGACCATCCCCTGGAGCGCTTCATGCGCGACGCCAAGCAGCTCCAGATCGTCGAGGGGACGAACCAGATCCAGCGCATGATCATCGCCCGCAACCTCCTGGACATCTAGCGGAGAAGGAGACCCACCGGATGAGCCGGTCCATCGAGATCCTCAGCCCCTCGGCCCCCGTCCGCGCGGGGGACCATCCCCTCGCCCCGCGCCCGGCGAGCCTGGCCGGGCTGCGCATCGGCCTGCTCCACAACGCCAAGCCGAACGGGGACGTCCTCATCGAGCGGGTGGAGGAGCTCCTGCGCGCCGAGGACCCCGCCGCCGAGGCCGTCCGCTGGCGCAAGGACAACCCCGCCGTTCCCGAGTCGCGCATCGAGGCTCTCGTCCCCCGGGTGGACATCGTCCTCAACGCGATAGGCGACTGAGGCAGTTGCACGTCGTGGAGTATCCACGACGCGGTGGCGCTGGAGAGGGCGGGCGTGCCCACGGCGACCTTCTGCTCGAGCGAGTTCGCGGCCCTGGGGGCGAACGAGCGCCGCGCGCTCGGGATGCCCGGCCTCCCCATCGTCGTGGTGCCCCACCCCGTGGGCGGCATCCCGCCCGAGGCGGCGCGCGAAATGGCCGAGGGGACGATCGCCGAGGTCCGGCGGGCGCTCACCGGAGAGGCCGAGGAGCTTCGCCGCGAGTACGCCGCGCGCGAATACCTTCCCCCCCGCCGAGCCGTCCGGCGCAAGACCCTGTTCACCTGATCCGCCCGGCCCGCCCATGAGCGAATTCCCCCGCCTTCAGAGCGAGCGCCTCCAGGTGCGCGACTCCCCCGAGGCGCTGGCCCGCCTCTTCGAGGCGCGCGGCTGGGGGGACGGCCTCCCCATCGTGGCGCCCACCCCCGAGCGGGTGGCCCGGATGGCCGAGGCGTCCGGCCTCGCGCCCGAGACCGAAATCGGGCTCATGCCCCCCCGCCAGGGGGTCCTCTCCGTCGAGGCCGTCGCCGTGAACGCCGTCATGGCCGGGTGCCTGCCCGCCTACATGCCCATCCTCGTGGCCGCCGCCCGGGCCGTCCTCGACCCGGTCTTCTCCCTCCACGCCATCCAGTCGACCACCCATCCCGTCGCCCCCCTCATGGTGGTGAACGGACCCGCCGCCGAGAAGATCGGGCTGAACGGCGGCTACGGATGCTTCGGCCCCGGGCGCCGCGCGAACGCCACCATCGGCCGAGCCCTCCGGCTCATCCTCATCAACGCGGGAGGGGCCGCCCCCGGGGTCCTCGACCGCTCGACCCAGGGCTCGCCGGCCAAGTACGCCTTCTGCATCGCCGAGAACGAGGCCGAGAGCCCCTGGGAGCCCCTCCACGCCGAGCGCGGCCTCGCCCCGGAGGAGAGCGCCGTCACCGTCATCGCCGCCGAGCCGCCCCACAACATCAACGATCACGTGAGCCACGAGCCGGAGGGCATCCTCGCCACGGTGGCCGACACCATGGCCGTCATGGGGAGCAACAACTTCTACCTGCGCGGGGGGGAGACCCTCCTCGCCCTGGGCCCCGAGCACGCGGCCACCCTCGCCGCGGGCGGCCTCTCCAAGGCCGAGGTGAAGCGCGCCCTCCACGAGAGGGCCCGCAAGCCCGTCCGCGTCCTTCGGCGGGGCGGCATGTGGGGGATGCGCGATTGGCCCGACGAGCTGGAGGCCCACGCCGGCGAGCCCGACTTCGAGGTCCCCCTCCTCGACCGGCCCGAGGACCTCGTCCTCATCGTCGCCGGAGGGAGCGGAAAGCACTCCTCCCACCTCCCCTCCTTCGGCCCCACCCGCTCGGTCACGGTGAAGGTCGAGGCGCCCGAATGAGGCCGAGGAGGCGCCCTCAGCGGCGATCTCGTTGATTCTGCTTCACTCTGCGTGATAGAGTCCCCACCGGTTGGGCCGGGCGAAAAGCGCGCCGAGGGGAGGGCTTCGGCCCTCCCCCACCGCGAATCACCCAGCCGTTTCCTGGAGGGAGCCGGATGCCGAAGACCCAGATCGTCACCGACAAGGCCAAGCCCGTCGCCGCCTATTCGACCGGATGGAAGGTCTCGGGAGGCTCCCTCATATTCCTGGCCGGGCAGGTGGCGATCGACCCCGACGGCGCCTTCGTCGGCAAGGGGGACATCGAGGCCCAGACCCGGCAGATCTTCGAGAACCTCAAGGCGGCCCTCGAGGCCGGGGGCGCCACGCTGGCCGACATCGTCCAGCTCAACATGTTCATGACCGACCGCGAGGAGTTCCCGGCCGCCATGGGGGTCCGCAAGACGTTTCTGTTCGAGCCCCACCCGGCCAGCACCCTTCTCTTCGTGAGCGGCCTCGCGAATCCCGACTGGAAGATCGAGATCGACGTCGTCGCCTTCGTCGAGGACAACTAGGCCGGCCTTGGAATATCGGATGAGCGCAAACCCAGGTCCGCGAGCCGTCGCCGAATCCCTGGTCATCGTGAAGGGCGGCGGCGACCTCGCCACCGGCGTCGCCCACCGGATTCACCGTTGCGGCTTTCCCGTCATCGTCACCGAGGTGGAGCGGCCCACCATGGTGCGCCGCACGGTCTCCTTCGCCGAGTGCCTCTACGCGGGCCGGTTCGAGGTCGAGGGCGTGGCGGCCGAGCGGGCCGGGGGCGGGACGCCCGAGGAAGCCCTCGCCGCCGCGAAGGAGCTCCTCCGCGAGGGCGTCGTCCCCGTCGTGGTCGATCCGGAGGCCGAGATCGTGGGCCCGGCGCGGCCCGCGGCCCTGGTGGACGCCATCCTGGCCAAGCGCAACACCGGGACCCGAATCGGGCAGGCCGAGGTCGTCGTCGGAATCGGGCCCGGCTTCACGGCGGGCCTCGACGTCCACGCCGTGGTCGAGACGGCGCGGGGGCACGACATCGGCCGGGTCATCCTGGAGGGCGCCGCCGCCCCCGACACCGGGGTTCCGGGCCCCATCGGGGGCTACACCACCGAGCGCCTCCTTCGGGCGCCGGCGGCCGGGCGCTTTGCGGCGCGGGCGGCCATCGGGGATGTGGTCGAGGCGGGCCAGGTGGTCGCCGAGGCGGGGGGCGCGCCCGTGCGCGCCCAGATCGACGGGGTGGTGCGCGGCCTCCTGCGCGAGGGCCTCGAGGTGACCGAGGGCTTCAAGGTGGGGGACATCGACCCCCGGGCCCGGCCCGAGCACTGCCGCACCATATCGGACAAGTCGCGCGCCGTCGGCGGCGGCGCGCTGGAGGCGATCATGATGCTCCTTTTCGGAGCCCATTCCGCCGCGGAGCGAACCTCTTGAGCATCGAGATCTTGAACGAAGTCATCGAAAACGGCCTCTACCGCGTCGGGCGCAGCGAGATTCCGATCAACCCGAACGCGGAGAACGTCTTCATCCCGGGCCGGCAGTTCTACCTCCCGGCCGGAGACGCGCTCGAGCACATCGCCTGGGCCGTGGGCCGGAACCTGCCCGTCCTCCTCGTGGGGGAGACCGGGGTGGGCAAGACCCTCACCGTGCGCCACCTCGCCCACGTGACGAACAACGGCTTCCGGCGCGTCAACCTGAACGGGATGACGACGGTGGACGAGTTCGTCGGCAAGCTCATGATCAACGAGAAGGGCACCTTCTGGGTGAACGGCATCCTCATCGAGGCGATGGAGGCGGGCGACTGGCTCCTCATCGACGAGATCAACGCCTGCCTGCCCGAGATCGCCTTCTGCCTCCACAGCCTGCTCGACGACGACCGGATGATCGTCCTCTCCGAGTACGACGGGCGCATCGTCCGCCCCCATCCGAATTTCCGCCTCTTTGCGAGCATGAACCCCCACGAGAACCGCCGCTACGGGGGAACCAAGCCCCTCAACGAGGCCCTCCTCGACCGCTTCCCCCTGACCATCCGGATGGACTACCTCCCCTTCGACGTGGAGATCGATGTGGTCCTCCACCAGAGCGGAAACGGGGACCGCGCCCTCATCGAGCGGATGGTCCGGGTGGCCCAGGACGTGCGCGAGGCCATGCAAAACGAAAAGGTGTTCTGCACCTTCAGCACCCGCCGGCTCATCGACTGGGCCCGCATGGCCGCGAACTTCGACCCCGCCGAGTCGGCCGCCGCCACCGTCTTCTCCAAGGTGAGCCCGTTCGACGCCAAGGTGATCGAAGACATCGTGGACAACCACTTCTAGCCGGCGCCGCCCATGGAACGCCGCCGCACCCGCCTCGAAATACTCGCCCAGGTCGCGGCCCACAACTACGGCCTCTCCCTGCGCTACGGCGACAAGCCCGGCCAGGAGGAGGAGGCCATCCAGATCGAGGACCCCGAGCGCACCCTGGCCCAGCTGGGGGGGGACCTCGGCGACGAGAGCGTCCTGCGCTACCAGAAGGGGATGGTCCTCCTCGAGGTGGCCCACCGCCTCGAGGGCTCCCTGCGCTGGGCGGTGCGCGCCGCCCGCGCCGAGCGCGAGCGGCCCGGCTTCTTCCACGTCTGGCACACCCTGGAGGACGCCCGCTGCGAGCGCCGCCTCGCCGCCTCCCTGCCGGGAACGCCGAAGAACTTCCGCGCCTTCGTGCGCCCCGCCCTCGAGCGCGCCGCGGGCGACCACGCGCGGGGCGACCTTCCCGTCTTCTTCCAGATTCAGTGGGGGCTCTACCTCCTCGGGACGGGGCCGAAGCCGGGCGCCGCCGCCGGGGACGAGTCCCTTCGGGCCGACTGGTTCGACCCGCCCGTGACGGCCCTGCTCCAGCGCCTGGCCCCGGCCGTCGAGCGCGCCTGCGCGTCCGCCGGGGGCGCGGGGTGCCTGGAGGCGGCCGGGGAGATCTACGAGGCCCTCCGGCGCGTCCTCACCGAGGAGCAGCTCGCCCGCGCCAAGGAGGCGCTTCCCCTGCCCGACATCCCCGAGGAGGCCCTCCTCAAGGACGACTCCCGGGAGGGGGAGGGAGCGGACGGGGAGGAGAGCGCCCTCCTCCCCGAGATCGCAGGCGATCAGGACGGCCCGCCCGAGGCCGAGCCGGTCGAGCTCACCCCCGAGGAGCTGGCCGCCCTCGGCCACTGGGCCTCCCCCCGGTTCGAGCTCAAGGGGCGCTCGAAGGAGGTCCACCCGACCGCCCTCCTGCCCGACGAGCGGACCATCGTCATCCCCCCCGAGGGGCGGCTCGACGAGTACCAGGCCATCGTGGAAAACGCGGGGAGCCACATCAAGGTCCTCGCCTGGAAGCTCATGCAGATCATCCAGGAGCGAACCTACACCCGCTACAGCGGCTCCCACCGCTCGGGAAAGCTCAACGCGCCGAAGCTGTGGAAGCAGCGCCTGGGCAAATACCGCCTCTTCCAGCGCCGCGAGAGCCCCGAGCGGCTCGACATCTGCTTCACCCTCCTCGTGGACGAGAGCGGAAGCATGAACCGCGAGTCGAAGTACCTGGCCGCGCGCGAGGCGACCGTCTTCTTCGCCGAGGTCCTCGACCGCCTCGACGTTCCCTTCGAGATCATCGGCTATTCGACCGAAAACTCCGAGGCGGCGATGGCGGCGGCCCTGGGCCACGTGCCCGCCTTCAAGTTCCGCCACATCCGCCACTCCCCCCTCCAGCACCGCATCTACAAGGCCTTCGAGGAGCCCTTCGCGCCGATCAAGGCGCGGCTCGTGAACATCTACCCCCGCTTCAACAACTGGGACGAGGAGCACCTCACCTTCGCCTACCGCCGGCTCATCGCGCGCGAGGAGAGGGAGAAGAT
>JAZGDQ010000475.1:0-4175 GCA_036477985.1 bacterium | reverse complement strand
AGCCCTCGATCACCGAGCTCATCGACTATGAGTTCTTCTGCGGCCTGAGGGAGGAGCCCGTCCCCGCCGGCGCCGGAGCCAACGGGCACTAGCCGCGGGGCGGTCCCACTAGCCGCGGGGCGGCCCCGCCGGAAGCGCAACAGACGCTCCGGAGCCAACGGGCGATAGAAACTCCACAGACGCTCCGGAGCCAACGGACACGAGAAGCTCCACAGACACTCCACATAAACCCCCGGTCCGCGAGGATCGGGGGTTTTTTGTTGGTGGGGGCGCCGGGCCGCCCCCCCGTGTTCCCGCCGCCCCCAGCGGAGGGGGCCGGTTTGACGCCCCGGCCCCGATGGCCGATCCTTCGGAGGAGGCAGCGCCTGGGGCCGAACCATGGAGTCCGCCATGCCGATCGAGCAGCTCCTGAAGGCGAAGCGCGCGGGGATTCTCGAAATCGCCGCCCGGCACGGGGCGCGGAACGTGCGCGTGTTCGGCTCCGCCGCGCGCGGGGAGGCGGACGAGGCGAGCGACGTGGACTTTCTCGTCGATATGGAGGCGGGGCGGAGCCTGCTCGACATGGGCGGGCTCCTCATGGAGCTTCGGGAGTTCCTGGGCCGCGATGTGGACGTCATCACCGAGCGCGGGCTCAAGACCCGCATCCGCGACCGCGTCCTCCGCGAAGCCGTCTCCCTATGAGGGTCCCGCGCGAGCGGGCCTGAAATAACCAAAACCGCAAAACAACCCCCCGACCCGAAAGGATCGGGGGTTTTGTGTTTACAAATCCCTCACCCCCCGCCATCCGGCGCCTCCGCCTTCCGGTGGATGGACATGTCCCCGGGCCAGGGGGCGAGGCCCTCCCCTCCTTCGGGCAGGGTTTCGTGGCTCCCGAGGACGAGGAAGCCCCCCGGGCGCAGCTTCTCCACGAATCTTTCGAGCACGGCCCGCTGAAGATCGGGGGCGAAGTAGGTGAAGACGAGGTTCCGGGCCAGGATGAGATGGAAATTCCCGCCGGGCGATTCGGCCCGCACATCCTGGCGGAGAAAGCGCACGCCCTCCCGGTGGGCGTCCCGCAGGCGGAAGTCCTCCCCCCGCCGCTCGAAGGCGCGCTCCCGCCAATCCGCGGGAAGATCCCTCACGCTGCTGAAGGGATAGAGGCCCGCCGCCGCCCGCTCCAGAAGGCGGGGGTCGGAATCGGCGCCGAGGACGCGGAAGCGGAGGCCCGGGAAGCGGGGCCGCAGCGCCAGCCGCCAGGCGAGCGAGAGGGTGTAGGGCTCCTCGCCCGAGGCGCAGCCCGCGCTCCAGCAGCGGATCTCCCTCTCGCCGGAGGCGACGGCGCGGGCCGCGATTTCGGGGAGGACGCGCTCCGTCAGATTCTCGAAGACCCTTTTATCGCGGAAAAAGCGCGAGATGGACACCCGGCAGAGGCCGTCGAGCGTCTCCCACTCGCCGGGATGGCTCTCGAGATGGGCGCGGTAGGCGTCCGCGTCCGGGAGGCCGAGGGCGCGCATCCGCCTGCCGATCCGCTTGCAGACCCCGCCCCGCACCTTTCGGAAGCCGGGCCAGCGCATGCCCAGCCGGGGAAGCGCCCACCGCAGAAGCCGGATGCAGTCGGGATCCTTCATGGCGGGCGCCTCGCTTCCGGCCACGGGGCGGAGCGGCTCCGGGGGGAATCATCCCGAGGGCGGCGGCCCCCGCAGAGGGAGGCGGCCCCCGCCCCCTCACCCCCCTCCGTAGGTCTCCCCGGCGCGCTCGCTCAACTCGATGCGGATGTTCTCGGGCCCGCGGATGAAGGCGGTGGTGCGCCCGCCCATCCCGCTCGGCGCGGGCCGGCGGATGAAGTCGGCCCCCCGAGCCTCGAGCTCGGCGGCGGCGGCGGCCACGTCCTCCACGGCGAGGGAGAAGTGGTCGAGCCCCATGATCGAATCGGCCGCCGAGGGGGCGGGCGACTCCTCCGGCCGCACCCCGCGCAGGAAGAGGCGCGCGGCCCCCAGGCTCAGGACGGCGTTGGGCGCCCCGTGGAAATGCTCGTCGCGGAAGACCTCCTCGGCGCCGAAGACGCGGCGGAACCAGCCCGCCACGGCGTCCAGATCCTCGCAGATGATGTGGACGTGATCGAATGCGTAGTCCATGAAGGTCTCCTCGCAACCGGGGAAGAGACGGGAGGGAGATGCCGAGGCTCAACCGCCTCTAGGCGAAACGGATCACCCCCGCACCTGGAGGGTGAGCACCGTCTCCACCGGGGCGTCGAAGGTGAGCTCGTTGACGTTGAGGGCGGCGCGGGCGTGGCGGCCCCTCTCCTCCCCGAGGAGCTCGACCAGGAGGTCGGAGGCCCCGTTCACCACCCAGGGCGCCTCCTTGAAGCCGGGCGCGCTGTTCACGTAGCCGACGAGGCGGACGGCGCGCACGATGCGGTCCAGATCGCCCAGGACCGCCTTCGCCATCGCCATGTGATTCAGCGTGCACAGGCGGGCGGAGGCGTAGCCCTCCTCCACCGTGAGCTCGGCGCCGAGCTTTCCCTGGTGGACGAGCTTGTCGCGGATCTTGCCGATCGTGCCCGAGAGGAAGAGCACCTCGCCCACCACGACGCCGGAGATGTAGTTGGCCACGGCCTCGGGGACGGGGGGGAGCTCCAGGCCGAGCTCGGCGAGGCGCGCCTCGATATCCATGGGCTTTTCTCCTCGGCGGGTGGGGCGCCAGGGGGCGCCCCCTGCGCGACAGGCTTTATTAGCTCCGCGATCCGGCTCCGCCCTGCGGCTCAGGCTCCGCCCCGCGGAGAAGGGGGGCGCCCCGCGGCGGCGGCTCCGCCCTGCGGCAGGCTCCGCCCCGCGGCTACTCGTACAGGAAGCAGCGGACGAAGTGGTTGGGCTCGACCTCGAGGAGGCCGGCCTCCTCCTGCCGGCAGCGGTCGAAGACCTTCGGGCAGCGGGGGTTGAAGCTGCACCCGGTCGGCAGGCGGTGGAGGCCCGGCACCATGCCCGGAATCTCCTGGAGGCGGACCTTGCCTTCTCCGCCATCCGCGGAGAGGCGCAGCTTGGGGATCGAGTTGAGGAGCCCGATGGTGTAGGGGTGGAGCGGGTTCCCGAAGATCTCCTCCACCGGCGCCTCCTCGACCACCTTGCCGGCGTACATGACAATGACGCGGTCGCAGGTTTCGGCCACCAGGCCCAGGTCGTGGGTGATGAGGATGATGGCCGTTCCCAGCTCCTCGCGCAGCTTCATCATCAGGTCCAGGATCTGCGCCTGAATCGTCACGTCGAGCGCCGTCGTCGGCTCGTCCGCGAGGAGGATCCGCGGGTTGCACGAGAGCGCCATCGCGATCATGGCGCGCTGGCGCATTCCGCCCGAGAGCTGGTGGGGGTACTCCTTGACGCGCTGCTGGGGCAGGGGGATGCCCACGAGGTGGAGCATCTCGGCGGCCTTTCCCATCGCCTCCTTTCGGGTCATCCCCTGGTGGAGCATCAGGGCCTCGGCGATCTGGAACCCGATGGTGAAGACCGGGTTCAGGCTCGTCATGGGCTCCTGGAAGATCATCGAGATCTTGTTCCCCCGCACCTTGCGGAGCTCTTTGGCCGGGAGCTGGGTGATGTCCTTGCCCTCGAAGTGGATCCCGCCGCCGAAGATGCGGCCCGGGGGCTGGGGCACCAGGCGCAGGATCGAGAGCGCGGTGACGGTCTTTCCGCACCCCGACTCGCCCACCACCCCGAGCGTCTCGCCCGCGTGGAGGGAGTAGGAGACCCCGTCCACGGCGCGCACCACCCCCTCGGGGGTGTGGAAGTGGGTCTTCAGGTCCCTCAGCTCGAGGATGACTTCGGCATCCGAGTTCATGGCTGGGGACATAAAGACGCTCCTTTTCCGCTTGTGAGAGAAAACCGGCCGATAAAATGCGGCCAGCGGATTATAAGGAGGAGGCGCGCGTCGTGTCCACCCGGGCGCAGGGCGCCTCCCGGGTGCAGGGCGCAGGGCGCCTCCCGGGCGCAGGGCGCCTCCCTCGCGGCTCCGGGCGCGCGCCATCCGGCTCCGGGCCCCTCCGGGCCCCGTTTGCACCCCCCCCGCATCGGTGGCATCATGTTCTCTCCCGGGCGTTATCGGGCCCGCGGGCAGCCGCCGGAGGAGCCGTTGTCATGAGACGCTCCACAACTCTTCTTCCCCTCCTTATCCTCGTTGGCGCCGGTTGCTCCGCCTCGATCCAG
>JAZGDQ010000474.1:0-3472 GCA_036477985.1 bacterium | reverse complement strand
ATCGCGCGAATCTTCATCGGCTCGTTCTTTCCCTCGGCGTGGAGCCGGCTCGTGAGGTCCCGAGGGTATTTTTCCATGGGGGCTTTGGTCATGTATCCCATTCCGCCCCAAACCTCAAGCGCCCGGGCGGCGAACCGATGGCGGGCCTCGGAGAGATGCACCTTGGCGAGCCGCCCCGTCACACCCGCCCCGAGGGGGCGAGGGCGAAGGGAGACGGCGGCGCGAAGACGCGCCGGAAAATCCGGAAAAGGTGATGGATGAGGGGCCGCTCGGCCTCGTGTTGCGCCTACAGGCCCGTGTTGCGCCTCCAGGCGCTCAGGCGCCCGCGGGGGCGAGATCGAGCAGCCCCGTCGCGGCCAGGTCCTCGCGGAAATCCTCCCGTTCTTTCTGCGTCAGGGGGACGACGGGGGGACGCGGCTCCCCGGCGGCGAGCCCCACGAGCTTGGACCATTCCTTGATGTAGGCCGTGGTCCGCCCGTTGGGGCCGGTGGTGAAGTACTTCTTCCTCACCGCCCGCACCCCTTCGAGCTCGTGGTTCTTCTGCCAGGCGCCCGCCATATCCCCCGCCATGGCCATGTCGTGATACTCCCGCATGGGAAGGTGGCCGGGGACCTGGTAGAGAAACGGGCACGGGGAGGACATGTGGACCTGCATTCCCAGATGGGCGAGCGACACCAGGAGCATCTCCTCGTTCGGGTCGCAGACCACGATGCGGTCCCCCACCCGGCGCCGGACCTCCATCTGGTGCGCCATGCTCGGGACGGCGTTCTTGATGCAGCAGATGTTCTCGATGTCGCACAGGCGCTCGATGAGCTCGGGGCTCAGGGTGGAGCCCGACTTGGGCTGGTTGAAGAGGGAGATCCCGATGTCGATCTGTTTCGCGATGGTCTCGAAGTAGAGATAGATCTCGTCGTCGTCGTGGGCCCCGTATACGGGATTGATCATGATGACGTAGTCGGCGCCCACCTCCTCGGCGTGGCGGCTGAGCTCGACGGCCTCGGAGATGTTGGTGTGGGCGGTGTGGGGGATGACCTGGGCCTTGCCGCGGCTCTCCTCGCACACGATGTGCTGGGCGCGGCGGCGCTCGGCGGGCGAGAGGGCCCAGAACTCGCCCATGAGCCCGTTGCAGAAGAAGCCGTCGATCTTGAGTTCGTCGATGCAGGTGCGCACGTTGGAGCGCAAACCCTCCTCGTCGAGCTCGCCCGTCTCGGTGAAGGGGGTGGTGAGGGCCGCCCAGATTCCCTTCATGTGCTCCCTGCAATACGCCTTGGCCTCCGATTTCCGGTATTCCATCAGCCAGCTCCTCCTTGAATGACGATCCGTCGCGGACAGCCCGCGAACCCGATAAAAATCGTTTCCGTTCTCTCTCTCCCGCAGCCGGGCGCCGCCCCGCGGCCCGGCGCCGCACGGGGGGAGAGGGCGATCATCCGGCCCCCGCCCGGGCGGGCGCGCGCTCCGCCCCCAGCGCCTTGGAGATCTCCTCCGCCCCGCGGACGGCGATCCGCCCGAGGACGGGAATCCGGTCCTCGGTGAGACGGTCGATGGGGCCGGAGAGCCCGACCGCCGCCACCGCTTCCCCCCGGTAGTCGAAAACGGGGGCGGACACACCGCCTCCCCGCTCCCGCCACTGGCCGCGGTTCACCGAATACCCCCGCCGCCGCACATCGGCGAGTCTCTCGCGGAGCCCCTCGGCGGTGAGGACGGTCCGGTCGGTGAGGGGTTTCAGGCCGGCCGCGATCACCTCCTCCACCTTCTCCCCGGGCGCGAAGGCGAGCATGGCCAGCCCGGGCGAGACGCAATGGCTCGGCGCCCGGATTCCGGCGCGCAGGACGAACTGGTGGGGCGTGGGGCTCTCGAGCACGCGCAAGTACATGACCTCCACACCGTCCAGGACGGCGAGGTGGGTCGTCTCCTTCGCCTCGCCCCACATCCGCTGGAGAACGCCCTGGGCGAGGTCCACCAGCTCAATCTGCTCCTGGGCCGAGGCGGATAGCTGGAGGATCTTGTAGCCGAGCTTGTAGCGGCCGCTCTGGGAATCGCGCCGGAGGTACCCCCGCTGCTCCAGCACGCGGAGCAGCCGGTACTGCGTCGCCCGGGGGATTCCGAGCATCTGGTGAAGCTCGCGCGCGCTGAAATCCTTCGAGCCGTACTGGAAGGCTTCCAGCGTGTCGAGCGCATGGTGGAGAGAGGAGGGAGAGCGGTCCATTCTGTATCCATAATGAGACGGGATTATCAATACTGATACACTAGGTAGATACTACCCGCTCTCCGGCCTGTCAACGGAAAATTCAGGACTATTTGCTACGAAATAAAATAGGCCATAGGCCGCAATACATCAATACCTTTCGGCGCCCTTCCGCTGGATGCGAATTCTAAGGAGAGCGGGGAAAGAGGCCGGACCCGGCCGGGCGAACCATCAGCCATCCCCGAACCGAGCCCCCGCGGCGCATCCGGCATCCAGGAGGAGGGCCGGCGCCGCGGCGGGGTCCGCCTCAGAAGTGGATTCCCCGGCCGCCGTTCACGGCAAGATCCACCCCGGTGATGAAGCGGGCGGCGTCCGAGCAGAGGAAGGCCACCACATCGGCCACGTCCTCGGGCACGGCGATCCGGCCCAACGGTGTGGTCTGGCGGATGTTCCCGCGCTCCTCGTCGGTGTAGCGGGCGGGAAACTCCTCGGTCTCGGTGGTGCCCGGCGAGACCGAGTTCACGCGGATTCCGAAAGGACCCATCTCGTCGGCCAGGTTCATGGTGAAGTTGCGGAGCGCGGCCTTGGCCGGCCCGTAGGCGTGGAACTTGTAGCCCGCGTCCCGGAACGAGCGGCTGAGCATGTTGACGACGGCGCCCCCGCCCCTTTCTTTCATGCGGGGGATGGCCTCCTGGCAGCAGTGGAAGGCGCCGCCGAGATTCACCTCCATCTGGGAGAGCATGTCCTCCTCCCAGTCCAGCTCGAGGAAGCGGCGGACGGGATAGATGAGGCGCGCGTTGTTCACGAGGATGTCGAGGCCTCCGAACGCCTCCACGGCGCGCGCCACCATGCCGCGCACGGCCCCGCGGTCGCGCACGTCGGCCGCGTGGACGATGGCCTTCCCCCCCGCCGCCTCCACCTGGCCGGCGACGCGCTCGGCCAGCTCCTTGCGCTCGAGATAGTTGACGACGACGGAGGCCCCGCCCCGGCCCAGCGCCACGGCCACACTGGCCCCGATCCGCCGGCTCGCGCCCGTCACGATGGCTGTCTTTCCCGCGAAATCCATGTCCACCCTCCCCCACGCCCGCCGGCGAACGCCCGGGCCGTCCTTACGTGCTCATTCCGCCGTCCATCCGCAGGACGATGCCCGTCACGTAGCCCGCCTCGTCGGAGGCGAGGAACACAAAACCGGGCGCGATCTCCTCCGGCTCGGCCCAGCGGCCCAGGGGGATGCGCTCGAGGTACCTCGACTCGAACCGCTCGTCCGTGCGGATGGTCTCGGTCATG
>JAZGDQ010000473.1:0-16517 GCA_036477985.1 bacterium | reverse complement strand
GGAAATCCTCCGCCCGCCCGGGGTGGGGGGGGGGACCACCTCCGCTGGGTATCACATCTAATGGGGCGGGGGGGGGGGCCGTCGCAGCGGGCGGGGCGGCCGGAATCAGCTCAGTACCAGCACAGGCCCGCGGTGACGTTGATGTCCTGGCCCGTCATGTTTTTTCCCTCCTCCGAGCAGAGGAAGATGCACATGGCGGCGGTGTCCTCGGAGCGGACGAAGCGCTTGAGGGCGGCGGCGGAGGTGAAGCCCGCCTCGGCCTCCTCGTAGGTCACGTTCCGGGCCTTGGCGTCGTTTTCGATCACCCGGCGGATGCGCTCGCCCTCGGTCGCCCCCGGGCAGACGGCGTTCACCGTGACGCCGTACTCGCCCAGCTCGAAGGCGAGGGTGCGGGTGAGGCCGATGACGGCCATCTTCGAGGCCGTGTAGGGGCTCCGGTGGATGAGGGGGCGCTTCCCGCTCATCGAGCTGATGTTGATGATGCGCCCCGCGCGGGCGGCCTTCATGGCCGGAATCACGTGCTTGCAGCAGAGGAACATGCCCGTCACGTTGACGTCGAAGCACTCCTCCCACTCCTCGCGGCTGAGCTCCTCCATGGCCTTCATGGGCCCGGCGACGCCCGAGTTGTTCACCAGGATGTCGAGCGCTCCGCACTCGTCCATGGTCTTCTTCACCATGTTGCGGATGGAGTCCTCGTCGGTGACGTCGGTGGGAACGACCAGGGCCTCTCCGCCCGCGGCGGCGATCTTCTCCGCCGTGCGCTGGAGGTTCTTCTCGGTGCGGGCGGCCAGGACGACCCGCGCGCCCTCGCGGGCCATCTCGATGGCGATGACCTCGCCGATGCCCTGCCCCGCCCCGGTGACGACGGCGACCTTGTCCTTCAGACGCATGCGCCCGCCTCCCCTCTCAGGTCAGCTCCACGCCCGGGAACCAGTAGGACAGCTCGAAGGCCGCCGTGTCGGGGGCGTCGGAGCCGTGGGTGGAGTTTCGCTCGATGCTCTCGCCGAAATCCTTGCGGATGGAGCCCGCCTCGGCCTGGGCCGGGTCGGTCGCCCCCATGACGTCGCGCCAGGTCTTGATGGCGTCCTCCCGCTCCAGGGCGAGGACGACGGTCTCGCCCGAGGACATGAAGGCCGTCAGGTCCTCGAAGAAGGGCCGCTCGCGGTGGACGTCGTAGAAGCCCTCGGCCTCGGCCTTGGTCATGCGCACGAGGCGCATGCCGAGGATCCGGAACCCCTTCTCCTCGATGCGGGTGATTATCTTTCCCGTCAGCCCGCGCGCGGTGGCGTCGGGCTTGATCATGGCGAACGTACGCTCCATCTGGGCGCTTCTCCTTTCGGCTGCCGGAAACCGAATCCCCGGGGAGTGGGGCCTCCTGAGGAGGCCCACCCGGGGAGGCGCACCCCGGGGGTCTCTATCAAGCCTTGCCCAGGGCCTTGGCCATGGTGAGGCCCATCTCGGCCGGGCTCTTGGTGACGTGGACGCCGCACTCCTCCATGACGCGCATCTTCTCGGCGGCGGTGCCCTCCCCGCCCGAGATGATGGCGCCGGCGTGGCCCATGCGGCGGCCCTTGGGGGCCGTCTGGCCGGCGATGAAGCCCACCATGGGCTTGGTCACGTTCTCCTTGGCCCAGCGGGCGGCGTCCTGCTCGGCCGTCCCCCCGATCTCGCCGATCATGATGATGGCCTCGGTCGCCGGGTCCGCCTCGAAGCGGCGCAGGAGGTCGATGTAGGTGGTCCCGATGATGGGGTCGCCCCCGATCCCCACGCAGGTGGTCTGGCCCAGGCCCACCCCGGTGAGCTGGGCCACGACCTCGTAGGTGAGCGTCCCGCTCTTGGAGATGACCCCGATCGAGCCGCTCTTGTGGATGTGGCCCGGCATGATGCCCATCTTGCACCCGCCCGGGGTGATGACGCCCGGGCAGTTGGGCCCGATGAGAACGGTCTCCCGCCCCTCGAGGTGGCGGCGGACGTGGACCATGTCGCGCACCGGGATGCCCTCGGTGATGCAGACGGCGAGGGAGAGGTCGGCGTCGACGGCCTCCAGGACGGCGTCGGCCGCAAAGGCGGGCGGGACGAAGATGAGCGAGGCGTTCGCCCCCGTTGCGGCCACCGCCTCGGCGACGGTCCCGAAGACGGGCACGTCGTCCATCTTCTCCCCCCCCTTGCCGGGGGTGACGCCGGCCACCACGGCGCCGCCGCCGCCCGCGAACTCCTTGCTGTAGGCGATGCACTGGCGGGCGTGGTAGCTGCCCTCCCGGCCGGTGACGCCCTGAACGAGGACCCGCGTGTCTTTGTCGATGAGAATGCTCAAGACTCTTCTCCCTACCCCGCGAGGGCGGCGACCACTTTCTCGGCGGCGTCGCCCATCCCCTCGGCCACGGTGAAGTCCAGGCCGGATTTTTTCAGAATCTCTCTGCCCTTCTCGACGTTGGTCCCCTCCATCCGGATGACGATTGGGACGTTGACGTCCACCGTCTTCACCGCGCCCACGACGCCCTCGGCCAGGACGTCGCAGCGCAGGATGCCCCCGAAGATGTTGATGAGGACGGCGCGCACCGCCTTGTCGCTCATCAGGATGCGGAAGGCGTTCTCCACCATCTCCCGGTTCGCGCCCCCGCCCACGTCCAGGAAGTTGGCGGGCGAGGAGCCGGCCAGCTTGATGATGTCCATGGTGGCCATGGCCAGGCCCGCCCCGTTCACCATGCAGCCCACCTCGCCGTCGAGCTTGATGTAGTTGAGGTTGAACTTCGAGGCTTCGACCTCGAGCGGGTCCTCCTCGTCGAGGTCGCGCAGCGCGGCGACATCCTCGTGGCGGTAGAGGGCGTTGTCGTCGAAGTTGACCTTGGCGTCGAGGGCGAGGATGCGCCCGTCACCGGTCTGGACGAGGGGGTTGATCTCCACCAGGGAGCAGTCCATCTCGTCGTAGAAGCGGTAGAGGTTGGTGACGAACTTGACGCCCTCGCGGGCCAGCTCGCGGGGCAGATCGAGGGCCGCCGCCACCCGGCGCGCCGTCGAGGGCCACACCCCCAGGCCCGGGTCCACGGGAATGCGGTGGAGCTTCTCGGGGGTCTTGGCGGCCACCTCCTCGATGTCCATCCCCCCCTCGGTGCTCGCCATGATGGTGGGCCGGCCGGAGGCGCGGTCGAGGACGATGCCGAGGTAGAGCTCGCGGGCGATGTCGCTCGCCTCCTCCACCCAGACCTTCTTCACGAGGCGCCCCTGGGGGCCGGTCTGGTGGGTGACCAGGGTCATCCCGATGATCTGGGCGGCGGCCTCCTTGGCCTCCCCGGGATTCGCGGCCAGCTTGACGCCCCCGCCCTTCCCCCGGCCGCCGGCGTGAATCTGGGCCTTCACGACCACCCGGCCGCCCAGCTCGCGGGCGATCCGCTCGGCCTCCTCGGCCGTCTCGGCCACCCCGCCGCGCGGGACCGCCACGCCGTACTTCTCCAACAGCTCCTTCCCCTGGTACTCGTGGATGTTCATCCAATGTCTCCCAAAACCGGGAAAGCGCTCCGCCCCGCGCCGCCTGCCCCGCCGCCTAGTCCGCCGCCCCGCCGCCTAGCCCGCCGCCCCGCCGGGGGCTTCGCCCGCGAAGGCCTTCCACCCTTCGGCGAACTGATCGCCTCCGAGGGAGTCGACGACCACGACGACGGGGAACCGCTCGACCCAGAGCCTGCGGACGGCCTCGGTCCCCAGCTCCTCGTAGGCCACCATCTCGACGCGCTTGATGCACCGCGCGAGGAGGGCGGCCGTCCCCCCGATGGCGGCGAAGTAGACCGCCCCGTTGCGCCGAATCGCCTCGACCACCTCGGGGCTGCGCCCGCCCTTGCCGATCATGCCCTTGAGGCCGATGTCGAGGAGGCGGGGCGTGTAGGGGTCCATCCGCCCGCTCGTCGTCGGCCCCGCCGAGCCGATGACCGCCCCCGGCTTGGCCGGGGTGGGGCCGGTGTAGTAGATGACCTCCCCCCGCACGTCGAAGGGCAGCTCGCCCCCCTCGTCGAGGGTCTCGACCATCCGCTTGTGGGCGGCGTCGCGGGCGGTGTAGACGACCCCCGTCAGCTCGCACATCTCCCCGATGCGCAGGCCCGCCGCCGCCTCCTCGGCGAGGGGAAGCTCGATGGGGACGATCCGCGCCTCGGCCACGGCTCAAAACTCCGCTTCGGCGTGGCGGTGGGCGTGGCACTCGACGTTGATGCAGATGGGGAGGGCTCCGATGTGGCAGGCGAAGGTCTCGATGTGGACGGCGACGCAGGTGGTGTCGCCCCCCATCCCCATGGGCCCCACCCCGGTGCGGTTCACCGCCTCGAGCATCTCGGCCTCGAGGTCGGCCACCAGCGGGTCCGGGCTCGGCGCGCCCAGGGGGCGGAAGAGGGCCCACTTGGCGAGCTGGGCGGCCTTCTCGATGGTTCCGCCCAGGCCGATGCCCAGCAGGATGGGCGGGCAGGGGTTCCCCCCCGAGTGGAAGACGTGATCCACGATGGTGCGGACGATGCCCTCGGGGCCGTCGGCGGGCTTGAGCATCCGCGCCACGCTCATGTTCTCGCTCCCCGTCCCCTTGGCGGCGAAGTAGATCTTCAGACCGTCGCCCGGGACGAGGCGGTAGTGGATGACGGCGGGCGTGTTGTCCTTCGTGTTCCGCCGCCGGAGGGGATCGTCCACCATAGAGCTGCGCAGGTAGCCCTCGGCGTAGCCCCGGCGGATGCCCTCGTTGATGGCGTCCTCGAGGAAGCCGCCGACGATGCGGGCCTCCTGGCCCAGATCGACGAAGACGACCGAGACGCCCGTGTCTTGGCAGTAGGGGACCCGCTCGGCCGCCGCCAGCGCGGCGTTCTCGGTGATCTGGTCCAGGACGCGCAGCCCCAGGGGGGAGCGCTCCCGGGCCTTCGCCTCCTCGATCCGCGCGACGAAGTCCGCGTCGACGTTGTAGTTCGACTCGATCGCCATCTCGCGGACCTTGGCCGTGACCTCGGCCGCATCGATCGTTCGCATGGCTCCGCCCTCGGGCCGAGGAGGGGGATGGGTTTCCGCCGGCCCGGCTAGTCCGGGAGAACTTTCACGAGCTCGCGCACGTGGTCGGCCGACTTGTCGAAGGCGGCCTTCTCCTCCGCCGAAAGCTCGAGCTCGATCACTTCCTCCACTCCGCCCTCGCCCAGCTTCACGGGAACGCCCATGAAGATGCCCTCCTGGCCGTACTCGCCCTGAAGAAGGGCGGCGCAGGGGAGAATCCGCTTCTTGTCCTTGAGGATGGACTCGACCATCTGGACGATCGCGGCGCCCGGCGCGTAATAGGCGCTGCCGGTCTTGAGGAAGTTCACGATCTCGGCCCCGCCGTCGCGGGTGCGCTGGACGAGGGCTTCGATGCGGTCGGGCTTCATGAGCGCCGTGATCGGGATTCCCGAGACCGTGCAGTAGCGCGGCAGGGGGACCATGCTGTCCCCGTGGCCGCCGAGCACGCAGGCGCTGATGTCCTCGACCGAGACGTTCAGCTCCATCGAGATGAAGGCGCGGAAGCGCGCGCTGTCGAGCACCCCGGCCATCCCCATGATCCGCTCGCGGGGCAGGCCGCAGCACCGGTGGGCCACGGTGACCATGACGTCGAGCGGGTTGGAGACGATGATGAGAATGCAATCGGGCGAGCGCTTCATGATCTCGTCCGTCACCGAGGAGACGATCTTCGCGTTGGTCGAGATGAGGTCGTCCCGGCTCATCCCCGGCTTGCGGGCGATTCCGGCCGTGACGACGACGACGTCGGAGCCCTTCGAGTCGTCGTAGTCGTTCGTCCCCGTGATCCGGCAGTCGAAGCCCTCCACCGGGGCGCTCTCGAAGAGGTCGAGGCCCTTGCCCTGGGGAACGCCCTCGATGATGTCGAGGAGAACGATGTCGCCCAGCTCCTTGGAGGCGGCCCAATGGGCGGCCGTGGCGCCCACGTTCCCCGCCCCGACGATGGTGATCTTCGGTCGGCTCATTTTTCTCTCCTATGGGGGAGAGGGGGGAGATCCCCTCCCCCGCCTCGCTACATGCTCCGGACGATGGCCTTCCCGAACTCCGAGCAGGAGACCTTTTTGGCGCCTGTCATCTGGCGGTGAAAATCGTAGGTGACGGTCTTCCGCTTGATGGCGCCTTCCACCCCCTTGACGATGAGGGCGGCCGCCTTCTCCCAGCCCATGTACCCGAGCATCATCACCGCCGAGAGGATGAGGCTGCTCGGGTTCACCATGTCCTTTCCCGTGTACTTGGGCGCCGTCCCGTGGGTGGGCTCGAAGAAGTGGATCCGGTCCCCGATGTTGGCGCCCGGGGCGATGCCGAGGCCGCCCACCTGGGCCGCCGCCGCGTCGGAGAGGTAGTCCCCGTTCAGGTTCGTGCAGCAGAGGATCTGATACTCCTTCGGCCGGATGATGATCTGCTGGAAGATGCTGTCGGCGATCCGGTCGTTGATGAGGATCTTCCCCTTGGGGAGCTTGCCGTTGTATTTCTTGCCCCAGAGCTCCTCCTCTGTGACGATGTGCTTGCGGTACTTCCTCTTGAGGAAGGCGTAGCCCCAGTCCTTGAAGGCGCCTTCGGTGTATTTCAGGATGTTCCCCTTGTGGACGAGGCACAGATACTGGAGCTTGTGGTCGATGGCGTACTCGATCGCCTTCTTGACGATGCGCTCGGTCCCGGTGACGGAGATGGGCTTGATCCCGATGCCGCTGTCCTTGCGGATGCTGCAGCCCATCTCCTCGTTCAGGAATTTGAGGACCTTCTTGAGCTCCTTGGTCCCCAGCTCCCACTCGATGCCCGCGTAGACGTCCTCGGTGTTCTCGCGGAAGATGCACATGTCCACCAACTCGGGATGCTTCACCGGGGAGGGGACGCCCGTGAACCAGCGCACCGGGCGCACGCAGGCGTAAAGGTCGAGAATCTGGCGCAGACCGACGTTGAGGCTGCGGAAGCCGCCGCCGATCGGCGTGGTGAGGGGTCCCTTGATAGCGAAGGAATAATGGTGCACGGCGTCCAAGGTGTCCTTGGGCAGGAGCTCGCCGTACTCCTCCATCGCGTCGTCGCCGGCATAGATGCGGAACCACTCGATCCGCTTCCTGCCCTTAAAGGCCTTCTCCACCGCGGCGTTCACGACGTTCATCATGACCGGGGTGATGTCGATCCCGATCTCGTCGCCGCGGATGTAGCAGACGATGGGGTCGTCCGGCATCTGGAGATTCTTGCCCTTGAAGGTGATTCGGGTTCCGTTCTTCGGCGGGACGAGTTTCTTGAACTTGGTGCTCATTCAATGCTCCCTATCGATTCAGAACGGCCGGCGGGAAACCTTCTCATCCCGCCCCGGCCCACTCCAATGACCATTTAGGAAATAATCGAAAAATTCGGCGCATGCCGCGCACGAACCAGAAAGCGGAATCTCCACACGACCTCCCCCGGAGGCCAAGGGGCCTCGCCCCAATGCCGGGGGCCTCGCCCCAATGCCGGGGGCATCCCCCAATGCCGGGGGCATCCCCCAATGCCGGGGGCATCCGCAAGGCCAGGGGGCGCTCACCGCCTCCGCGGGAGGGAGATCACCAACTGGGCCGAAGTAATTGCGTCTCAGACGGGCCGGCGGGGCGCTCGGCCGCTCCGCCAAAGGGTCCACACTCCCAAAAGGGCCTCACGCGGGATACTAAAGATTGGCTGGCGAAAAATCAATGTTGGGAGGCCGAACCCGGCGCCGGGCGGAGGGCCGGCTGAATCGCCCGCGAGAGGGGCCGCCTTGACCGCCCCCGGCGCCGGGGGCAACATGGGCCGTCCCGAGGCGGCCCCTCGGGGCGGGAACTCCCCTCTCCGACGACGCCCCCGGCGGAATCCTTCGGCGCAGCCATGTCCCTCGACCCTCAAAAGCGATTCGGCCAGCATTTCCTGCGCGATCCGGCCGTACTGCGCGATATCCTCGCCCTGGGCCGCCCGGCCGCCGGGGAGGATGTGCTCGAGATCGGGGCCGGGGAAGGCGCCCTGACGCGCGTCCTCCTCGAGGCGGGCGCCCGGGTCGTCGCCGTCGAGCTCGACCGCACCCTCATCCCGGGGCTGGAGAAGCTCGCCGCCGAGGCTCCCGGCCTCGAGGTGCGCGAGGGGGACGCCATGCGCCTGGAGATCGAGTCCCTCCCCTCGCCCATGAAGGTGATCGCCAACCTCCCCTACCAGATCGCCACCGGCCTCCTCTCCAATCTTTGCCGCTGGCCCGGCCGCTTTCCCCTCATGGTGGTCATGGTCCAGCGCGAGGTGGGCCTCCGCCTCGCCGCCTCCCCCGGAGGGAAGGACTACGGCAGCCTCACCCTGTGGGTGGGGCACCGCTACGAGGCCGAACTCTGCCGAATCGTCCCGCCCGGCGCCTTTCGCCCCCCGCCCCAGGTGGACTCGGCCCTCGTCCGCCTCACGGCCCGCCCCGGGCCGCGGGTCGAGGTGCCCGACGAGGACGCCTACTTCGGCCTCATCCGGTCCGCCTTCGCCCACCGGCGCAAGATGCTGATCAACAACCTGCGCGCCCTTCCCGCCCCGGGGGAGGGAGGGAAGGAAACAGACTGGCAGGGCGTCCTCGAGCGCGCCGGGGTGGACGGCAGGCGCCGCGCCGAAACCCTCGGGGCCGAGGAATTCGCGCAAATCGCCCGGGCCCTCGCCCCCTGAGGAGGAAAGACGCATGCCCCGGCAGGTCCTTCTTTTCCGCTCGGGCGCCCTGGGGGACACCCTCCTCACCCTGGGCGCCCTCGACGCCCTGCGCCGCCGCTTCCCGGGCGCCGCCATCACCCTGGCCGCCCGGCCCGCCTACGCCGCCCCCCTCCTCGACGCGGGGCGCGCCGACGCCGTTCTCGACGCCGGCTCCCCTCCCTTCCACCTCCTCTACACCCAACCCGATCCGGAGGGGGACGATCTCACCCGCCTCCTCGCGTCCTTTGAGGCGATCGTCCTCTTCACCCGCGACACGGAGATAGCGATCGGTCGTTCCCTCTCCTTCCCCGCAGGCGGGTGCACCTTCATCTCCCGCCCGTTCCCGCCCGAGGGGAAGAACGTCCACGCGGCCAAATGGATGTTGAGCTCCCTCGCCCGGCTGGATATTTCGGCGGAATCTTTCCTCCCCCCTCCCAAGCTGGTCCCCTCGGCGAAGAGCGCGGGGGAGGCCGCCTCCCTGCTCGCCGAAATGGGTCTTGGGGATCGGCCCTTCCTCGCCCTCCACCCGGGCAGCGGAGGGGCGGCGAAGTGCGCCCCCCCCGGGGCGCTCGCCCGAATCGCCCGGGCCTACTGCGACCGCTCGGGCGCCCGCCTCCTCCTCATCGCGGGCCCGGCGGACGGGGAGGCCGTAACAGGGTTTCGGGAGGCGTGGGGAAAGGAGGCGCCGGCCGCGCGGACGGAGCGCCTCGAGGCGCTGGCGGCCCTGCTCGCGCGCGCCGCCGCCTTTCTGGGCTGCGACTCCGGCGTAAGCCATCTCGCCGCCCTGTGCGGGACGCCCACCCTCGCCCTCTTCGGGCCGGCGTCGGATCCCGGACGGTGGGCCCCCATCGGGGCGCGGGCCGGGTGGATGGGCTGGGAGCAGGCGGAGAAGGGCGCGGAGCGGCTGGCGGAGCTGGTCTCGCGGCCGGAGGGCGGGTAGGGCGCAGCCTGCGGCTGGGCATTATGCCTGCGGCTGGGCATTATGCCCGCGGCAGTGGGCGGCGCGTCACTCGAGGATCTTGCCGATGCGGCCCCAGCGAACGCTCCCCGCGTTCCCGTTCCAGGACCAGTAGATCAAGAAGGCCACCCCGCGGACCTTGTCGTCCCAGCAGGGGGCGCTCCACAGGGAGCAGGGGAAGGGCACGACGCGGTCGACCCCGGCGAAATTCAGGCGGATGCCGTCGATCTGGGTCCCCATCCTCAAGAAGCCCCAGACGCGGCCGTCCTGGCTGTTGTTCCGGTTGTCGCCCAGGACGAGGAGATGCCCCTGGGGCACGCGCTTGGGGCCCCAGTCCCGCTCGGGCCCGAGCGCCTCCCCGTTCGGCTTGAAGACGGCGTAGCGCTCCGGGAGGGGGAGGCAGGCGGCGAGGCGACCGGGCGTGGCGCAGTCGATGTAGACGCGCGTGCCGCGCACCATGACCGTCTCCTCGGGCAGGCCCACGATCCGCTTGATGAAGTCACGGCTCTCGTCGCGGGGATAGCGGAAGACGACGATGTCCCCGCGCCGCGGCTCGCGGAACCAGTAGATGAACTTGTTGACGAGAATGTGGTCCCCGACCAGGAGGGTGTTCTCCATCGAGCCCGAGGGGATCTTGAACGCCTGGACGACGAAGGTGCGCACGAAGAGGGCCAGCAAGAGGGCGATGACGATGGCCTCGGCGTACTCCCGGATCGCGGATTTTTCCCGGGGGTCCGCCGCGCTCTCCTCCCCGGCCGCCAGCTCCGATTTGGTCACGACCCCTCCCGTCCCACGTCCAGGACGGCCATGAAGGCCTCCTGGGGAACCTCCACGGTGCCGATGTTCTTCATCCGCTTCTTCCCCTCCTTTTGCTTTTCGAGAAGCTTCCGCTTCCGCGTGATGTCTCCGCCATAACACTTCGCCGTCACATCTTTCCGCAGGGGCCGGATCGTCTCGCGGGCGATGATCCGGTTCCCGGTCGAGGCCTGGATCACCACCTCGAACATCTGGCGGGGGATGACTTTGCGCATCCGCTCGGTGAGGACCCGCCCGTGGTGGTAGGCCTTCTCCTTGTGGATGATGGTGGAGAGGGGGTCGACGGGCTGGCCGTTGAGCAGGATGTCCAGCTTCACCACGTCGGCGGGCCGGGTGTCGAGGTGGTCGTAGTCGAAGCTCGCGTAGCCGCGGGTGACCGACTTCAGCCGGTCGTAAAAGTCGTGGAGGATCTCCCCGAAGGGGAGCTCGTAGATGATCTGGACCGTCTTGGGGTCGATGTACTCCAGCGAGCGCTGGATGCCCCGCTTCTCCTGGGTCAGCTTGAAGACGGCGCCGACGTACTCGGAGGGAACGAGGATGGTCCCGAGGATGAAGGGCTCCTCGATGCGCTCGATCTGCGAGAGGTCCGGCATCTTGGCCGGGCTGTCGATCTCCATCACCTCGCCCCCCTGGAGGAAGACGCGGTAGGCCACCGTCGGGGCCGTGATGATGAGGGTGAGGTCGTACTCGCGCTCGAGGCGCTCGCGGATGATGTCCATGTGGAGGAGGCCCAGGAAGCCGCAGCGGAAGCCGAAGCCCAGGGCGACCGAGGTCTCGGGCTCGAAGGTGAACGCCGAGTCGTTGAGCCGCAGCTTGTCGAGCGCCGTGCGGAGGGCCTCGAAGTCCCCGCTGTCGGCGGCGTAGAGGCCGCTGAAGACCATGGCCTTGGGCTCCTGGAAGCCGGGGATGGACTCCTCGGCCGGCCGCCGCGCCAGGGTGACCGTATCGCCCACCCGGGTGTCCTGCACCTCGCGGATGGCGGCGGTGAGGAAGCCCACCTCGCCCGGGCCCAGGGAATCGAGCGGCGTCGAATGGGGGGTGAAGGCCCCCAGCTGGAGAACCTGGTGCTCCTTTCCGTTCGACATGAAGCGGGCGGCGTCCCCCTTGCGAAGGGTCCCCTCGAAGACGCGCACCAGGGGCACCGCCCCCTGATAGGCGTCGAACCAGGAGTCGAAGATCAGGGCCTGGAGGGGGGCCTCGGGATCGCCCTTGGGCGCGGGGATGCGCTCCACGATGGCCTCGAGCAGCTCCTCCACCCCGGTCCCCGTCTTGGCGCTGATCTGGAGGCACTCCTCGGCGCCGATGCCCAGGATGTCCTCGATCTGAGAGAGGACGCGCTCGGGATCGGCGGCCGGCAGGTCGATCTTGTTCACGACCGGGATGATGGCGAGGTCCTGCTCGATGGCGAGGTAGGCGTTCGCAATCGTCTGGGCCTGGATCCCCTGGGTGGCGTCCACCAGGAGGAGGGCGCCCTCGCACGCCTTCAGGCTGCGCGAAACCTCGTATTGGAAATCCACGTGGCCGGGCGTGTCGATGAGGTTGAAGATGTAGGCGCTCCCGTCCGCCGCCCGGTAGGGGAGGCGGACGCTGGCGGCCTTGATGGTGATCCCCCGCTCCTGCTCCAGGTCCATCGAATCGAGGAACTGGGAGGTGCGCTCGCGCTCGCTCAGGGCGCCCGTCAACTCCAGAATCCGGTCCGCCAGGGTGGATTTTCCGTGGTCGATGTGGGCGATGATCGAAAAGTTGCGGATGCTCTGAAGGCTCACGGTCGGGAGCGCGCTCTCAGGAGGCGGGTGAAAGTCCGGTTCATGGGCCGTGCCGTGTCCATTGCGGCCGGTGCGTCCGGTGCGTCCGGTGCAGCCGGCCCAAGTCTATCACACTGGGCCTATCCAAGGGCCGCCGCCGCCGCACGGGCCGCCGCCGGGGCCGAGCGGAGGGGGGGGAATATTCCCCGCCGGCGGGCGCGAAACCCTCCCCCCGCCGGCTCTTTTCCAAGCCGGGCGCCAAGCTACCAGAGGGAGGCGAAGGGGGTCAAGAAAACCCCCTTCCCTCCCCCCCCAAAGCCCGGGTTTGTGCCCCTCCTCCCGGCGGTGCTAGCATTTGAATCGGGATATGCCCGGCCGAGTTGGTCGCCCCGGCGCGCCGGGTTCGATTGCAGCGGGAAAATCGCCCATGATGCGTTCTCATCTCCTCGCCGCCGCCCTCGGAGGAGCGGCGCTGGCCGCCTGGGCCGGCTTCGCCCCCGCCCCCCCCGCCCGCGCCGCCGCGGCCCATCCCTTCGGGAGCCGCGTCTTCGTCGAGGCGGTCAAGCGGCTCCGCCCCTCGGTGGTCCACATCCGCGTGACGCCGAAGAATCAGGGGCTGAGCTTCTCCAGCTTTTTCGGGCGCAGGCGGGGGAAACCGGGCTCCCCCCGCTTCGACTTCTCCGAGCCCAACGTGGGCGCGCGGCTCAACGTCGGGGCGGGCTTCATCGTCTCGGCCGACGGCTACATCCTCACCAGCCATCACATGGTCAAGGACGCCACCGACATCCAGGTGCGGTTCGCGGACCGGGAAGAGCTGAGCGCACGCCTCATCGGGGTGGACGACAAGACCGACCTCGCCCTCCTGAAGGTGGACGCGAAAAAGCCGCTCCCTTCCGCTCCCCTGGGCGACTCCGACGCCCTCGAGGCGGGCGAGTGGGTCTTCGCCATGGGCAGCCCCTTCGGCCTCTCCCATTCGGTCTCCGTCGGCGTCATCAGCGGCTTGGGGCGCGACCTGGGCGAGGGCCCCTACGACGAGTACATCCAGACGGACGCCTCCATCAACCCGGGCAACTCGGGCGGGCCCCTGGCCAACAGCCGGGGCGAGGTGATCGGCGTGAACGCGGCCATCTTCTCGCGCGGGCGGATCACCCGCAGTCTGGGGGTGGGCTTCGCCATCCCCATCAACCAGGCCAAGGCGGTCATCGACGACCTGCGCCACAAGGGCTACCCCGTGCGCGGGCGGATGGGGGTGGCGATCGGCGAGGTGCCGGCGGAGGAAACCCGCCGGCTCGGCCTCGTCCGCCACCAGGGGGCCCGGCTGGAGGAGGTCATCCGCGGAGGGCCGGCCGGCCAAGCCGGGCTTCGCCGGGGCGATGTCGTCGTGAAGTTCGACGGAAAGGATATTTCGACCTGGGAGTCGCTGCCGCGGCTGGTGGCGCGCACGCGCCCCGGGAGCGAGGCCGAGGTGGAGTTCTACCGGGAGGGGAAGCGGCGGACGGTGCGGGTCCGCCTCGGGGCCAAGCCCGAGAAGAGAGGGGCCTCGCGGTCCGCCCTCGACTCCCCGGTGGGGATGAAGGTGGAGGTCCTGACCAGCGGCCTCGCCCGCCGCTTCGGGCTGCCCAAGGCCGGCGGCCTCGTCGTCTCGGCCATCCGCCGCCGGGGGCCGGCCGAGCGCGCCGGCATCCGCCCGGGCGACGCCGTCCTGGAGGTGAACCATAAGCCCGTCCGCACCCTGGCCGAATACCGCAAGGAGCTGGAGGGGTCCCGCCGGGCGGGCGCCATCCTCTTCCTCCTGCGGCGGAAGGGAACCAATATCTTCTCCGCCCTCCGGCTCAGGTGATGGCCCGAGATATCCGCCCCCTCGCCTTGAAGCTCCTTCGCCCGGCCGCAATCGCCCTGGCGGCCGCTCTCCTCCTCGCCCCCGCTCCCGCCCTCTCCCAGGGTCGCGAGGGGCGGCGCACCCCCGTCGTCCGCGCCGTCGAGCGCGCCGCGCACGCCGTGGTCTACATCAGCGCCCGCCAGCTCCGGCGAAGGGCCAACCCCTTCTCGACCTTCAACAACCCGATGATGGACGAATTTTTCCGCGAATTCTTCCGGCGCCCCTCCCGCCGCCGGCGGCCCAGCAGCCTGGGCTCGGGAGTCCTCATCCGCCCGGACGGCTACATCCTCACCAACGAGCACGTCGTCTCGCGCGCCGCCGAGGTGCGCGTCTCCCTCACCAACAAGCGCACCTTCTCGGCCCGGATCATCGGCGCCGACCCGGCGAACGACCTGGCCGTCATCAAGATCGACGCCGACGCGCCCCTCCCCTTCCTCCCCATGGGCCGCTCGGACGATCTCATGATCGGGGAGACCGTCATCGCCATCGGGAACCCCTTCGGCCTCGCCCATACCGTGACGACCGGGGTGGTGAGCGCTCTGGGCCGCTCCCTCGAGGAGAACCGCCGGGGGAGACCCCGTAGCCCCTCCGACTTCATCCAGACGGACGCCTCCATCAACCCGGGCAACTCGGGCGGGCCCCTCCTCAACATTTACGGGCAGCTCATCGGAATCAACACCGCCATCTTCACCAACGCCCAGGGGATCGGCTTCGCCATCCCCATCGACCGCGCGCGGCGGATCGTGGACGACCTCATCCTCTTCGGGAAGGTGCGCAAGGGCTGGGTCGGCCTCATTCTGCAGAACCTCACGCCCCGGGTGGCCAAGCTCCTGAATTATCCGAAGAAGCGCGGGGTGATCGCCGTCAAGGTGCTCAAGGGGAGCCCGGCCGCCCAGGGCGGCGTCCGGCGCGGCGACATTCTCCTCGACTTCGGGGGAAAGGAGATCCTCTCGCGCCAGGATTACCTGAACGAGCTGTCGGGCTACACGGTGGGCTCTCAGGTGAAGGTCAAACTCTGGCGGGAGGCGGAGATCATCGAGCGGCGGATCACGCTGGCCGAGGCGCCGGGCGAGCTGGCCGACGAGGTGGCCAAGAGCTGGCTCGGGGTGCGGGTGGCCGCCATCGACAAGGAGAATTTCCGGCGCTACCGGCTGCAGAGCCGCAAGGGGGTGCTCCTCAAGCGGGTGATCCGGGGCGGCCCGGCCCACTCCATCGGAATGCGCCCGGGCGACATCATCCGCCAGGTGAACAGCCGCGACACCGACACCCTGCCCGTCTTCCGCCAGGCGCTGGTGCGGGCCCGGGAGCTCCCCCGCCTCCAGCTCATCGTCCAGCGCCAGGGCGAGCTCTACAACGTCCACCTCGAGCCCTAGTCCTCTCCAGGCTCCTCGGGGTGGCGCCCGCGAGGGCGACCGGGACCCGCCAGGCCGCCGGGCCGGTCCAGGGCCGGCTCCCCCGTGAGCATCCGGCGCTGCTCGAGGGCGAAGCGGTCGGTCATTCCCGCGATGTAGTCGCACACCATGCGCGGGCGGCCGTCCTCGGCCTCGCGGCGGGCCACGTGGCCGGGGAGCCTCCCCGGGTCGGCGATGTAGGCCTCGAACAGATCCGTCAGGGTGCGGCGCGCCTCCTCCTCCAGGCCCACCACCCGGCGGTTCCGGTACATCCGCTCCATCAGGAAGTCCTTGAGCTCCTGGTTGCGCCCCGCCATCTCCTCGCCGAAGGAGGCCACCCCGCGCCCGCGCGCGCGCACGTCGGCGATATCGCGCAGGGCGAGGCGCTCGATGCGCTCGCCGGCGGCGAGAATGAGGTCGCTCACCTGGGCGTTGATGATCCGGCGGATGGTCTCGAACCGCAGCGTCCGGGGGGACCCCTCCGGGAAGGCCCCGCGGGCCGCCCCG
This sequence comes from bacterium, assembly GCA_036477985.1. Classification (GTDB taxonomy): domain Bacteria; phylum UBA8248; class UBA8248; order UBA8248; family UBA8248; genus JAZGDQ01. Next base: position 551 of record JAZGDQ010000473.1, on the reverse strand, counting down.
TAGTGCTCGGCCCACAGGGAGGTCTCCATGACGTCCTCCAGGCGGAAGAGCGCCGAGGAGAGGCCGTCGTCCAGGTCGTGGTTGTTGTAGGCGATCTCGTCGGCGAGGTCGACGACCTGGGCCTCCAGGCTGGGGGCGATCTCGTTCGTCAACCCCACGGGCATGGGTCCCCGGTAGCGGCCGATGTACTTGATGATCCCCTCGCGGGTCTCCCACGTCAGGTTCAGCCCGTTGAAGCGCGGGTAGCGCCGCTCGAGGCGCTCGACGAGGCGCAGGGCCTGGAGGTTGTGCTCGAAGCCGCCGTGTCCGGCCATCAGGCCGTCGAGCACCTTCTCCCCGGCGTGGCCGAAGGGCGGGTGCCCCAGGTCGTGGGCCAGGGCGACGGCCTCGGCCAGCTCCTCGTTCAGCCGCAGGGCGCGCGCGATCGAGCGGGCGATCTGGCTCACCTCCAGGGTGTGGGTGAGGCGGGTGCGGTAGTGGTCGCCCTCGTGGTTCACGAAGACCTGGGTCTTGTACTCGAGGCGCCGGAAGGCGGTGGTGTGGATGACCCG
>JAZGDQ010000472.1:0-7410 GCA_036477985.1 bacterium | reverse complement strand
TGTAAATGTAGGCCTTCTCGATTCCGACCGCGTAGCAGGCGATGAGGATGCCCTCGAGGAGCTGGTGCGGATCGCGGATCATGAGCTCGCGGTCCTTGAAGGTGCCGGGCTCGCCCTCGTCGGCGTTGACGGCGAGATATTTGGGGCCCTCCACCGGGGGGACGAAGCTCCACTTGAGTCCGCACGGAAAACCCGCCCCGCCCCGCCCGCGAAGCCCCGAGGCCTTGACGGTCTCGATCACCTCTTTCGGATCGACCTTGCCCAAAGTCCGGCGGATCGCCGCGTAGCCCCCCTCCGCCTCGTAGCCGGCCAAGGTCGCCCTCTCGGGGTCGCCGAAGCCGGCCGTGACGATCTTCTCCATCAAAAGGGCCATTTTCCCGCCATCTCCCTAGCCGGACGCCTCACCCGGCGCTTCCCCTTCCCCTGCGGCCGAGGAGGCCGCCGCCGCGGCCTCGCCCTCGGGCGGGGGCGCCGCCTCATCCGAGCCCACCGGGGCGATCGCCTCCCCCCTCTCCAGCGCCGCCGCGATCGAATCGAGCATCTCGGGGGTGACCCGCTCGAAGTAGTCCTTGTTGATCTGGACGCACGGCGCGCCTCCGCAGGCGCCGAGGCACTCGACCGCCTCGATGGAGAACTTCCCGTCCGCGCGCGTCTCGCCCGCCTTGCAGCCCAGGCGCCGCTCGAGGTGGCGAAGGACGCCCCCTCCCCCCAGCAGCGCGCAGGAGAGGTTCGTGCACACCTGGAAGTGGTGCTCCCCGACGGGATGGGTCTTGAGCATGGAGTAGAAGCTCACCACCCCCCACACCTCCATCGGGGAGATGTCGAAGAGGTCGGCGAGGCGCTGCATGACCGCGCTCGAGATCCGCCCCTCCTGGCTCTGGGCGAGGCGGAGGGCGGGGATGAGGGCCGAGCGCTTCACCGGGTATATGGCGATGATGCGGTCGAGCTCGGCCCGGTTCTCGGGCGTGAACTCGAAGCGCTCGTCCGGGGGTGAGTGCGGGAATCGTCCGTCCGACACGTTGCGGCTCCTCGTCCAGTCCCCTAGCGGTCGATCTCGCCGAGGACGATGTCGATGCTCCCGATGGCGGCCACCAAGTCCCCCATCAGGCCGCCGATGACCATCGAGGGCAAGGCGTCCAGGTTGGAGAAGCTCGGGGCGCGGACCTTCACCTTGTAGGGGGCGGGGCTCCCGTCGCTGATGATGTAGTAGCCCTGCTCCCCGCGCGGGGACTCGATCACGAGGTACACCTCCCCGGCGGGAACCTGGTAGCCCTCGGTGAAGATCTTGAAGTGGTGGATCAGGGCCTCCATGTCGTGGGAGAGCAGCTCCTTCGGCGGCGGGACCACCTTCGGGTTGTCCGCCATCAAGGGTCCCTCCGGCATCCCGTCCAGCGCCTGGAGGGCGATCCGCCGCGACTGGCGCATCTCGGCGATGCGGACCCGGTAGCGGTCGTACACGTCCCCCCGCTCCCCGAGCGGAACCTCGAAGTCGAACTCCTCGTAGCCGCAGTAGGGCTCCCGCTTCCAGATGTCGTAGTCCACCCCGGAGGCGCGCAGGTTTGGACCCGTCACCCCCAGGGCGACCGCCTTTTCGGCCGGGAGGACGGACACTCCCTCGGCGCGCATTCGGTAGATGGGATTTTCGGTGAGGAGCGCCTCGTAGTCCGCCACCCGATCGGGGAAGGAATCGAGGAAGCGGCGGCAGTCGGCGTAAAACTCCGGGTAGGGCTCGCGCGCCACCCCGCCCACGCGGAAGTAGCTCGTCATCATCCGCACGCCCGCGACCCTCTCGAAGATCTTGAGAAGCGCCTCCCGCTCGCGGAAGCAGTAGAGGAAGACCGTCATGGCGCCCAAGTCGAGGGCGTGGGTGCCGAGCCAAACGAGGTGGCTCTGGATGCGGGTCAGCTCGGCGAGGAGGACCCGCAGGTAGCGGCACCGGCGGGGGATCTCCATGTCGAGGAGCTTTTCGACGGCGAGGACGTAGCCCAGGTTGTTCGACAAGGGAGCGAGGTAGTCCATCCGGTCCGTCATCGGAAGGGCCTTGTTGTAGGTTCTCCCTTCCATGCTCTTTTCGATTCCGGTGTGGAGGTAGCCGATGATGCTCTTGCACGCGATGACCGTCTCGCCCTCGAGCTCGAGGAGAAGGCGCAGCACGCCGTGGGTGCTCGGGTGCTGGGGACCCATGTTCAGGGTCATCGTCTCGGTGCGGATCGGCCCGAGGAGGTCGGATTCTCGCTCGGCGACTCGTCCGGCTTCTGCGGCCATCGCGCCCTACTCCTTCGCCTCGGGCTTGCCCGCGGGCGTCTCGCGGAAGGTGAACTCCACCGGCTCCCTGCCGATGTCGAAATCCTTGCGGTGGGGGTGCCCCTCGAAGCCCTCCGGGGTGAGGATGCGCTCGAGGCCGGGGTGTCCCTCGAAGACGATCCCCACCATGTCGAAGGCCTCGCACTCGTGGCGGGCCGCCGCCTCCCAGACGCCGCTCACGCTGGGAAGGCGGGGGTCGAGGTCGTCCTCGCAGGGCGCCTCCAGGCGAATTCGCGCGCCCCGCTCCAGGTTGAGGAGGCCGTAGACCGCCTTGAAGCGGTGGGGGACGGAGAGATCGAGGCAGTCCACCCCGGCCACGAAGCTGAGTTGGGCGTAGCCCAGCGAATCGCGCAGGAGGCGGGCCGCCTCGAGAAGGGCCGGGGGCGCGATCTCGACCGCGAGCTGGCCCCGGTGGCGGCGAACGGCGCGGACCCCCTCGCCCAGGGCCGCGCGCAGCGCCGCGGCGTCCGGGTCGGACGCCTCCGCCGGCGCTTCCGGCTCCGCCCCTGCCTGCGCTTCCTCGGACATGTGCGGTTTCCTCATCGGGCCAGGCCGGGCCCTTGCCCCCCGAGCGGGGGATCGGCCGAATACGCATTCCTTCGGTGAGCCGCCCGCCCCCTCTCGGGCGGGCGGAAACGGCGCCTAGACCGTCACCGCTCCTTCGCCGGCGCGGTAGAGCGATCCGGCTTCGATCTTTCTCTGGAGCTTGAGGATCCCGTCGATGAGGGTCTCCGGGCGCGGCGGACAGCCGGGCACGTAGATGTCGACGGGCACCACTTCGTCCACCCCTTGGACGAGCGCGTAGTTGTTGAAGATCCCTCCCGTGGAGGCGCAGGCGCCCATCGAGATGACCCACTTGGGCTCGAGCATCGGGTCATAGATCAGGCGAAGGACGGGCGCCATCTTCCGCGACACGCGCCCGGCCACGATCAACAGATCGGCCTGGCGCGGGGAGGCGCGGAACACTTCGGCTCCGAAGCGGGCGACGTCGTACTTGGTCGCCGAGGTGGCCATCATCTCGATGGCGCAGCAGGCGAGGCCGAACAGGGCGGGCCAAAGGCTGTTCTTGCGCGCCCACTTGATGGCGTCGGCCACGCGCCCCAGGACGAGCTGGCCCTCCAACCTCTCTTCTAGTCCCATTCCATGGCTCCGCGTTTCCACTCGTAGATGAGGCCCGCGATCAGGAGCCCCATGAAGGGAAGCATGACGAAAAATCCGTAGGCGCCCAGCTCCCGGAAGGTGACGGCCCACGGATAGAGGAAGATCGCCTCCACGTCGAAGACGATGAACAGCATGGCCACCAGGAAGAATTTGACGGAAAACCGCCCCCGGGCGCTCGTCTCGGTGACGATCCCGCACTCATAGGGCATGTCCTTTTGGACGGAGGGGCGGCGGCGGCCCATGAAGGAGGACGCCACGAGACTGAACAGGGCGAAGGCGCCGGCCAGCGCCATGAGGATGAAGATGGGAATGTATTCCCGAGGCACGACCCGCCTCCGAACATATCTCGAAAACGCCCGCCCTCATGCCCGCCGGCAGGCGAAAAAAACCTCCAAAATACCGCGTCAATCTTACGAGCGGCCCCCACGGGTGTCAAGAAACCGGCCCCCCCGGAAGGGGCCTCCGCGAGGCCGGTCCGCCCCCGGGGGGGACGGGGCTCAGATCTTCTTCCGCCCTTTTTGGGAGAGGATGCGGTTGAGCATCTTGATGTAGCGCCGCGCCCCCCGCGAAAAGGGGATGACCTTGAGGGTCCGCTCGAAGCTGTCCACCGCCAGCTCCAGATCGCCGAGCCCCACGTAGTTGAGCCCCAGGCCGAAGAGGGCGCCGAAGTGGTGGGGGTTCAGCTCGAGCGTCTTGTTGCAGTCGGCGATGGATTCCCTGTACTTCTCGGCGAGGTAGTAGGCGGTCGCCCGCTTGTTCCACCCCTCGGCGAAATCCGGCCTGCGCAAAATGATCTCGGCGAAGCTGCGAATCGCCCCCTCGTGTTCTCCCCCGTTCATCAGGGCCACCCCGCGCGCCATGACGGCGTCCACCTCCGGATCCCCCGAGCGCATCCAGATGCGCCAGAGGGCGTCGTGGGCGGCGTTGCGAACCGGCTCCTCCGGATCGTGCAGGAGGGCGGCGAGAGCGGGGGTGTTCGCCATCATCCCGCGCTCGCCCAGCTCGCTGGCGGCCCGGGCGCGCTCCTCGGCCTTGGGGCCCTTGAGGCGGGGGAGGGCGTCATCCCCGGGCGCCCCGCCATTGGCGGACGCCGCCCAAGCGAACGGCGCCCCTCCCGCGAGGAATTCCCCTCCCGCGGGGAGCGTCATTCCGAAGAAGGCGGCCAGCAAGGGAGCGGCGATCTTCCGGTTCAGGCGCAAGATGGGGCCTCCCGATAGGGCGATAGCGCTGCCGCGGGGCTCCTCCCACCGGAAGGAGCCGCACCCCAATAATATAGGATACGCCGACAAAATGGAGCACTCTTTTTTTCCCGCGCGGCCGGGAATTCGGCGAAATGGCGGGGGAGGGCGAGGGGCCTCAGCCGCCCAGGACGAGGAGGAGGATTCCCCCCAGGATGAGGGATCCCCCCGCCGTGAGCTCCATGAGCCGCTCGCGCTCCCCGAAGAAGAGATAGCCCGCCAGGATGGCGAAGAGGATCTCGGTGTGCTTCACCGACTCGACGTAGGAGGTCAGGGTCATCTGGTAGGCCTCGGCCAGGGCGAGGCTGTTGATGGCGGCGAACAGGCCCAGCCCGACGAAGCCCTTCCAGAGGCGGGGGATCTGCCGGAAGTGGCGCGCCGACTTCCACAACGCGATGGGCAGGGTGCAGAGCGCGGCCGCCGAGTAGGTCCCCAGGGTGCCGACGGGGCCGTTCGAGGCGAGGGCGGCCCATTTGAAGGTCACCACGGCGGGCGCGTAGAGCAGGCCCGAGAGAAGGGTGTAGCGAAGCCCCCGGTCGGTGAAGAGCACCCGGATGGGCTCCCAGAAGGAGATGCGCGCGCGCGAGGCGTTGAGGCCGTACACCCCGACCATGGCCACCGCGATCCCCGCCAGGCCGAGCCAGGAGGGAACCTCCCCCAGGGTGAAGAAGGCGAGGATGACGAGCCAGACGATGGAGGTCTTCCAGAGCGAGGTCACCATCCCGATGTTCCCGTAGAGGAGGGCCTTCGAGAGGGCGATGGTGCCGGCCGTCTGGCAGATTCCGAAGAGGAGGCACGCCCAGAGAAAATCCGGCCGGATCGCGGGCGCCTCCCGCGCGGCCGCCACGGCCGCCGCGAAGGGGAGGATGAAGACGAAGCGGCCGAGGACGTTGATGTACTCGTCCAGCTCATGGCCCAGGCGCTTCATGGTGGCGTTGCGGGCCACCTGGGCCATGGCGGAGACCAGGGAGAGCGCGATCCAAAGCAAGAAACCGTCCTCATCCGCGGAGCGGGGCGGGGGAAAACCGGGTTTCGCCCTCTCCCCCTCCGTCTTCGGCCTCAACCTCTTCGGCGACGCCGCGCGCGACCTCCTCGACCCGAAGCTGAGGGGAACGGGAGCGGGGTAGGGGGGGAGCCTCTCGGCAATTCAGGGAATCGTCCTTTCCATCATCGGCCTCAGCGCCCACAAGCGCAACGCGGACAAGAAGCTCGCCTCGGCTACGCTCGGCACAGGCGTGGAGGGAGCTTAGCCGAACGGGGGCGGAGGGCTACTTAGTGGGTTTCTGAATGCCGTGGAGAGGGGATGAGGGCAAAAAAAGACCCGGCCGAAGGGGGCCGGGTCTTTATATTCTTTTTGGGGGGATATGGGTTTTTTAGATACAGAAAGTAAAACTCCTGTCCCACCCGGAAATTACAAGTTGCCCTTTACTTAAAATATCCATGCCGAGAAGCCCTTGAAAATTTGAAACCTCCCCCCGAAATTCCATGACCGTTAAATTTTGGTTTATCAAAGTGTTGATTCTCCCACCCCTCACGGGGTCGCCAAATGGAAGTATCAAGTCCACTAGATAAGTGTTTAAATCCGCAGACCCAGAGGGAACCCCGACACTACGTTTCCCCAAAGATCGCACACCTACTTGATCGGCGATGCTTGGGGCAATACAGGTAATGCTTGCGCCCGTATCAACTAAAAACTGACAGCCGACTGTTTCTGGAGTTTCGCCTCTAGCCGCCACTTCGAGCGACCCAGGTTTAGAAACTCCAATTTGAATTAAAGGCCCGATTGAAGGGTCAAATTGAAACGATATGCATGGCATGTGAAAAATAGCCTAAGTCTACGATGCGATCGGTAACTTCCTGTACGGAATATCTTTCATCCTTGAATTGTGCTTTTGCATAGATAACAGCGTCGCCCGGAGAGTCGAAGGCTTGGACTACCTCTTGGTCGCGCATGAGAACAAACTTCCCCCTATACTTTTCGGAAAGCTCCGGAAGCATATTCTTAAAAGCAGCAAAATTTTTATCGACTTCGGCCTGAATTGCAGATTTATCAGTCATCTCAACACCTCGGCTGAAAATTAATTCGACCGTTTCGATCTTTTGGAATTGTCCAAATCTTACGCTTTTTGGGCAAGCGGTCGGTTGCCCAACACAAATATAACACCCATCCCAAATAGAAGCAATATTTATGCAGTAGATTCGGGTATTACTGCTCTTTCCTCCTCCGCCGCCTCTCCGCCCTCTCCCGATACTTCACGTTCGGCTTCTTGGTTTGCTTCCGCGCGAGACCGCGCCGGATGGGAAACACGCTTCCCGCGCCCGGCGGCTCCTCCTCACCCCTCGACGAGCCTTTTCAGGTTCGCCATCTCGCGCACGTTCTCGTGCATCCCTTTGCGGTGGAGGGCCTGGTCGGCGTGGGCCTCGTTCTCGACGGTGTGGAGGACGTGGGTGATCTCCCCCACCTGCTCAAAGTAGTAGGTGATGATCTGGACGGGCTCCTCATTCCCCCCCTGGAAGTTGCACCATACGATCTTTCTAAAAGGCTCCCAAACTGTGATCTCCGAATCGCACTCGCCGCCGTTCACGTAGAACTGGTGAAACTTCGCGCCGAGCTCGTTGCTTCGGTCCGTGGTCATTCGCACCTCGCGGCAAAAATCCGCGAACTCGGGGTGGGTCTCCACGTTCCCCACGAAACGGAAGACCTCCT
>JAZGDQ010000471.1:0-2570 GCA_036477985.1 bacterium | reverse complement strand
CAGCGGGCCTTCCTCCGGGAAGGCCGGTTTTTTTTCCCGCCGGCCTGACTTCGGCGAGCTCAGCCGAGCCGCGACGAGCTACCCTCGGCCTGAGCTCGGGTCGAAGGCAGCCGAGCGGCGGGCCTCCCTTCCCGCCGGGCGGGCTCCCCTTCCTGCGGGGCGGGCGCCCTAACGGGCGCCACCTAACGGGCGCCACCTAGCGGGCGCCACCCTTTCCCCATACGGGCGAAAGGGCTACCCTTGCAGCGATCTCACTCACCCTTCCCCCGATCGGCCCCGGCGGGACGGCGCCCGCCGAGGATGGCGGCCCCGCCGCGGGAGGCGGCGCCCGCCGCAGGAATTCCACCACTCAGGGAGGAAAGGACCCCATGGCCCTCATGACCCCCGAAGCCTACAAGGAGAGCCTGCGCGACGGCCGCGTCGTCTATTACCGGGGCGAGCGCGTCGAGGACGTCGCCGCCCACCCCGTCACCGGCATCGCCGTCGACCACGCCGCCATCGACTACCGCATGGCGCACGACCCGGCCGAGCGCGATCTCGCCCTCGTCGAGGGGCCGGATGGGCCCTACTCGCGCTACTACCACATCCCCGCCAGCGCCGAGGATCTCCTCCGGCGCAGCGCCCTCATCGAGCGCGCCACCGCCCTGGGGGGCACGCTGGTCGTCCTCGTCAAGGAGATCGGCACCGACGCCCTCTTCGCCCTCCACCTCATCGCCGCCCACATGGACCGGGAGATGGGAACCGAGTACCTCCCCCGCGTTAAAAAATTCTACGAACACTGCCGCGACAACGACCTCGCCGTCGCCGTCGCCCAGTCCGACGTGAAGGGGGACCGGGGGAAGGGACCCTCCGACCAGACCCATCCGGACTACTACGTGCGCGTGGTGGCCGAGGACGCCGAGGGCGTCACCCTGCGCGGCGCCAAGGCGCACACCTCGGTCTCGGTGAACGCGCACGAGATCATCGTCCTCCCCACCCGGAGCTTCTCCCCCGGCGACGAGGCCTACGCCGTCGCCTGCGCCGTCCCCGCCAACGCGCCCGGCCTCATCCAGATCGCCAGCCCCTACGGGAGCCGGAAGGGGAACGAATTCGAGCAGCCGATCAGCTCCAAGCACAAGATGATGGAGACCCTCACCGTCTTCGAGGACGTCAAGGTGCCCTGGGAGCGCGTCTTCCTGAAGGGGGAGGTCGGGATGGCGGGCCCGCTGGCGAAGACCTTCGTCGAGTTCCACCGCTTCACGGCGGTGAGCTACAAGCTTCCCCTGGTGGATCTCTTCGTGGGCGCCTCCCGCCTCATGGCCGAGTACAACGGGATCCTCCGGGCGAACCACGTGCGCGACAAGCTCGCCCGGCTCATCAGCTACGCGCAGATCTGCCGCGGGATGACGCGCGAGGCCGCCCGCGAGTGCCGGGTGGTGGACGGCATCGCCGTCCCCGACGCCGAGATCATCAACATCGCCAAGCTCCACTTCGCCACGAACTATCACCAGGCGCTCGCCTGGGTGCAGGACATCGCCGGCGGGCTCCTCGTCACGGGCCCGAGCGAGGAGGACCTGAACGACCCCCGGCTCGGGGAGCTGATCGACAAGTACATGGGCGGGGCGGGGGGCGCCTCCGCCGGGGACCGGCTGCGCCTCATGAACCTCATCTCCGAGATCACGGCGAGCGATTTCGCCGGCTATCAGGCCGTCCTCGCCATCCACGCCGAGGGGAGCATCGAGGCCGAGAAGATGACCATCTGGAGCCAGCACGACGCGGCGCCTTCGATCGACTACGCCAAACGGCTCGCGGGAATTAAATCGTAGGGGCGGGACCCGCCCCCCAAAGTCGTTCGCCAACCTGGGAGGAATCGTCATGGTGGAGCTCAGCCGGCCCGTTCTGGACATCGGCCTCGTCGTGCGCGACTTCGAGGCCGCCCTCGCCTTCTACCGCGACAAGCTGGGCCTCGAGCCCACCCGGCAGATCGCCCTGGACGCCGAAACCGCCAAGAAGGCCGGCATCGGGCAGGCCGGCTTCGAGATCCAGTACATGCAGCTGGGGGAGGTCAACCTCAAGCTCGTCCACTTCAAGGACCCCCCGCCCGCGGGCCCGACCGGCGCGGACGGCGCCTCGGGCTTCCGCTACGTCACCATGTGGGTCAAGGACATCATGGCGACCTACGAGGAGTGGAAGGGGAAGGGCGTCGAGTTCCTGAGCGCGCCCATCCGCCGCACGCCCGAGATACAGATGGTCTTCCTCAAGGACCCCGACGGGAACCTCATCGAGGTCCTGGGGCCGTAGGGAATACGAAGGGGGCGCCGGAGCCGGGAGGAGTCCCGTCCCCCGCCAGGGCGGCGGTTTCTCGTCGGCGGCCTGAACCGGGGCTCGGCAGGCCCAAAAGCCGTTGACAATACCCCTTAAATAACATATATTTCAGGGGTGATTTAACGGTTTTTCGTTAAAATGGACCTAAAATGATACGGAAACTGCGGATTTCAAACTTCTACTCTGTGAAAGAACCCCAGGAGCTAGACCTCACGGTCGGCAAAAGCGTACCCGATCTTCCGGAGAGGTTCGCCGAGCCGGTCAAG
>JAZGDQ010000470.1:0-2289 GCA_036477985.1 bacterium | reverse complement strand
TGCTTCCGAAGGAAGGTGGGGACGTCGAGATCCTCATCGTCGAGCTGGTAGCTCAGCGTTCCCTCCTTGCGGACGTTCTTCATGCGCACGTAGGCCGGGACCGAGAGATTGCGCCCGTCGGTTCCGGTGGCCTTGCCCTCGGCGGGCTCGACCGCCTTGAGGGACTCGCGCCCGAAGCCGGTGGCGATGACGGTGACGCGGACCATGTCTCCCATGGAGGGCTCGATCACCGAGCCGAAGATGATGTTCACGTCCTCGTGCGAGGCCTCGTGAATGAGGGTGGAGGCCTCGCTCACCTCGAAGAGGGAGAGATCCTCCCCGCCCGAGATGTTGATGAGCACCCCGCGCGCGCCCTGGATCGAGCCCTCCTCGAGGAGGGGGCTGCTGATGGCGTTCTGCGCCGCCGTGACGGCCCGGTTCTCGCCCGTTCCCACGCCGCTGCCCATGAGCGCCATCCCGCCCATGTCGCGCATGATGGTGCGCACGTCGGCGAAGTCGAGGTTGATGAGCCCGGGCGTCGTGATGAGATCGGCGATTCCCCGGCAGGCCTCCAGGAGAACGTCGTTCGCCTTCTGGAAGGCCTCCACAATGGTCGTCTTGCGCTCGACCATCCCCAGGAGGCGCTGGTTGGGAATGGTGATCAGGGTGTTCACCGCCTCGCGCAGCTCGGCGATGCCCTCGTCGGCCTGGGCCATGCGGCGGCGCCCCTCGAAGATGAAGGGCTTCGTCACCACCCCGACGGTGAGGACGCCCGCGTCCTTGGCGATGTGCGCGATGACGGGGGCCGCCCCCGTCCCCGTTCCGCCGCCCATCCCGGCCGTGACGAAGACCATGTCGAGGCCCTCGACGAGGGAGGCGATCCGCTCGGTGTCCTCGAGCGCCGCCTTGCGGCCGACCTCGGGGTTGCCGCCCGCGCCGAGCCCCCCCGTCAGCTCCGCGCCCATCTGGACCTTTTCCGGCGCCAGGGATTTCTCCAGAACCTGGGAGTCTGTGTTGGCGCCGATGAACTGGACCCCCTCCATTCCCGCGGCGATCATGGTGTTGACCGCGTTTCCGCCGCCGCCGCCCACGCCAATCACCGCGATTTTGGCGGCGCAGGCCGTTTCCTCTGCCAGCTCGAAAAATAGATCGCTCATTCCTTCCCTCCCCTTCCGTACAGGACCCCCGAGAATTCGGTTCCCCTCACCGGAATCATCCGAAAATGTTCGTCAGGACGGATCGAATCTTGTCTTTCGCCTGGCGGATCGAGCCGTTCGCCCCCGCCGGGACCATCCAGGCCCTCCGGGTCCGGCCGCGGCTTCTGCTCCGCACGGCGTAGATGACGAGTCCCACCCCGGTCGAGAACATCGGGGTGTTCACCATGTCGACGAGGCCGCCGATCTTGCTCGGCATCCCCAGGCGGACGGGCAGATCGAGGACGCGCTCGGCCAGCTCGATCGTCCCCTCCATGATGCTCGCCCCCCCGGTGAGGACCACCCCCGCCGGGAGGAGGTCCTCCATCCCGCTCTTTTGGATCTCGCGCCGCACCAGGGTGAGAATCTCCTCCATCCGGGGCTCGATGATCTCGGCGAGCATCTGGCGGCTCAGCACCCGGGGCGGGCGCCCGCCCACGCTGGGCACCTCGATCTCCTCGTCGTGGCTCAGCTGGGCCGGGAAGGCGCAGCCGTACTCCTGTTTGATCCGCTCCGCCTGGTGGTCGGGCGTGCGCAGGCCGATGGCGATGTCGCGCGTGACGTGGTTCCCGCCCACCGGGATGACGGCCGAGTAGCGCAGCGCGCCGCCGCTGATGACGGCCACGTCGGCCGTCCCGCTCCCGATGTCCACCACCCCCACCCCCAGGTCGCGCTCGTCCTCGGTGAGCGCCGCCAGGGAGGAGGCCAGCGGCTGGAGGACGAGCTTCTCGACCGAGAGGCCCGCCCGCTCCACGCTGCGCACGATGTTCTGGATGGCCGGCATCGAGCCCGTCACGACGTGCACCTTGCACTCGAGGCGCACCCCGGACATCCCGATGGGCTCGGTGATCCCCTCCTGGTCGTCGACGATGTACTCCTGGGGCAGGACGTGGATGAACTCGTGGTCGGAGGGCATCGTGACGGCCCGGGCGGACTCGACCACCCGGTCGATGTCCTCCTGGGCGACGATCTTGCTCTTGATCGCCACGATGCCGTTGCTGTTGAAGCTGCGAATGTGCCCTCCGGCCACCCCCACGAAGGCCGAGCGGATGGGTGTGCCGCTGATGAACTCGGCCTCCTCGACAGCCGCCCGTATGGACTCGACCGTCTGATCGAT
>JAZGDQ010000047.1:0-2216 GCA_036477985.1 bacterium | reverse complement strand
GGTACGTCCAGGAGATATTCGCCGAGGCGAAGGGGGTGCGGATCCGCCTCCGGATCGATCCCCAAAAGGGGCCGGTCATCCACGGCAAGAGCGGGGTGAGCCAAAAGGGCGAGGGGAGGGGGCGGGCCTCGCATTACTACTCCTTCTCCCGCCTCGCCGCCCGGGGGGAGGTGCGCGCCGGCGGGCGCACCGTCCGGGTGCGCGGGTCGGCATGGATGGACCATGAGTTCGGCTCGAACCAGCTCGCGCCCGGGCTGGCGGGCTGGGACTGGCTCGGCCTCCAGCTCTCCGACGGGCGCGAGCTCATGCTCTACCTCATGCGCACGAAGTCGGGGGGGCTCGACCCGAACAGCAGCGGGACCCTGATCGAGCCCGACGGGCGCGCCATCCACCTCCCCCTCGGGCGCTACCTCTTCCGGGGCACGGGGCGCTGGCGCAGCCCCGAGAGCGGGGCGGTCTACCCGATGGGCTGGCGCGTCCGGGCGCCCGGGGCGGGGATCGACCTCCGACTCACCCCCCTCGCCGAGGGCCAGGAGATGCGCACCAAGGGCAGCGCCCGGGTCATCTACTGGGAGGGCGCGGTCTCGGCCGAGGGCGTATCGGCGGGCCAGAAGGTGCGCGGCGCGGGCTTTGTCGAGATGACGGGCTACGCCGAGGGGGGAAGGCCGGATTTTTGAGCGCGGCTTCATCCCTTCCTTCGCCTTTGCTACAAGTGGGTGTTAACGAATTCCATCGGGAGGATGTCCTGTGGCGGAAAAGGTGGGGGTTGTCGGGGTCGGGCTCATGGGCTCGGCCATGAGCGTGAACCTGATGGAGGCGGGGTTCGAGGTTCACGGCTACGACGTCGATCCCGCGCGGATGCGCGAGCTGGAGGGGAACGGGGGGACGGCCGCCGCCTCCCCGGCCGGAGCGGCCCGGGGCGCGCGCCTGGTCGTCCTCTCCCTCATGCACAGCGGCATCGTCCGCGAGGTGTGCCTGGGGCCGGAGGGGATCGCCGAAGCGGCGGAGCCGGACCTTCTCGTGATCGACACGACGACGGCGCGCCCGGAGGATTCGGTCGCCATCGCAGAGGAGCTGGCCGCGCGGGGTGTCGCCTTCATCGACGCGAGCCTGAGCGGCTCGAGCGCGGCGGTGCGCGAGCGCAACATGGTCGCCATGGTGGGCGGCGAGGCGGCCCACTTCGAGCGCGCCCGCCCCGTCCTGGACGCCGTCGCGCGCTCGATCCACCACCTGGGCCCCGTCGGCGCGGGCGCGCGCACCAAGCTTATCGTCAACCTCGTCCTGGGCCTCAACCGGCTGGCCCTCGCTGAGGGGCTGGTTCTGGGGATGAAGATGGGGATGGACCCCGAAACCCTCCTCGGCGTTCTCAAGGACGGGGCGGCCTACAGCAAGGCGATGGACAACCGCGGGGGGCGCATGATCCGGGGCGACTACTTCGACCGCCCCCAGTCGCGCATCCGCCAGCACCGCAAGGACATTGGCCTCATGCTCGAGCAGGGCCAGCGGTACGGATCGCCCATGCTCCTCACCTCGGTCATGGGCCAGGTCGCCCAGGCCGCCGAGGAGGGCGGTCTCGCCGAGGGGGACATCTCGGCCATCATCGAGGTGCTGCGCCGCCTCGGGGGAATCCCCTCGAGCTGAGAAGGAGAGAGAGGGAATGCCGACGCCGATAGCGCCCGCCGGACTCAAGGCCCTCATGGAGGGGGAGGCCCCCCACGCCGTCCTCGACGTGCGCGAGCGGATGGAGTTCCACGAGGCCCAGATCTTCGGGACGACGAACCTCCCCCGCGGCCGGCTCGAGTTCCGGGCCGGCGCCCTGGTTCCGGTGCGGGCCACCCCGGTCGTCCTCCTGGACGGGGGCGATGCGGACGACGCGCGGGCCGAGCGGGCGGCGGCCACCCTCGAGCGGGAGGGGTACGCCGATGTGCGCCTCCTCACGGGGGGGCTCGCCGCCTGGCGGGCGGCCGGCGAGCCCACGGTCGGCGGAACCAACGTGCCGAGCAAGGACTTCGGCGAGCGCGTCCACGTCGAGGAGCGGGTTCCCGAGATCTCGGCCGAGGAGCTGTACGGCCTCATCGGGGAAGGGGGAGCCCTCCGCATTCTCGACACACGGACCGAGGCCGAGTTCGAGCGATTCTGCGTCCCGGGCGGGCGCTCCCTCCCGGGGGGGGAGCTCATCCTCCACGCCTGGGATCTGATGCAGGACGCCGAGACCC
>JAZGDQ010000469.1:0-4617 GCA_036477985.1 bacterium | reverse complement strand
GGAATCGTCTACGCCGAGCACTGCGTCACGGCCATCGCCCCCGGCTTCCGGGGCGACCCCGCCAAGTTCGCCGTCGCCTCCCGCCTCACCCGGGTGATGTTCCCCTGCCTCGTCTTCATCGGCCTCGGCGCCGTCGCGACGGGCATTCTGAACTCGGCGCGGCGCTTCTTCGTGCCGGCCCTCTCCTCGGCGGCTCTGAACGTGGCCATGATCGGGGCCCTCCTGGCCGGAGCGGGGCTCGCGAGCGGGAGGGAGGCCATCGTCTGGCTCGGATGGGGGGTGGTCGCCGGAGGGCTCCTTCAGCTCGCCATCCAGCTCCCCCTCGTTGCGCGGGTCGGCGCCTTTCCCCTCCCGGCCGCGCCCTGGCGCACCCTGGGGATGGGGCGCGTCCTCGCCCTGATGGGCCCGGCCGCCTTCGGGGTCGCCATCCTCCAGATCAACATCTTGATCGACAGGTTGCTCGCCTCCTTCTTGATAGAGGGGTCGGTCTCCCACCTCTACTACGCCAACCGGCTCGTCCAGTTCCCCCACGGCCTCTTGAGCCTGGCCGTCACCACCGCCGTCTTCCCCGTCCTCTCCTCCCACGCGGCCGCCCGCGCCGAGGGGGAGCTGCGCGGCGCCCTGGCCCAGGCCGGCCGCCTCACCCTGTTCATCACCCTGCCCGCCACCTTCGGCCTCCTCGCCCTCGCCCCCTCCATCATCGAGGTCCTCTTCGAGCGGGACGCCTTCGGCGCCGCCCAAACGGCCGCCAGCGCGGGCGTCCTCCGCGCCTACGCCCTCGGCCTCGTCTTCTTCGGGATCATCCGCTTCCTCGGGGCGGCCTTTCACGCCCGCCAGGACACGCGCTACCCCGTGCGCTGCGCCAACGCGGGGGTGGCGGCCAACGTGGTCCTCAGCCTCGCCCTCATGCTCCCCCTCGGGGCCGCCGGGCTCGCCCTGGCCACCTCCCTCGCCAGTGCGCTGAACGCCGCCCTCCTGATTCGCGGAATGCGGCGCACGGAGGCCGCCTGGCCCGGCGCCGCGCTCGGGCGGGCGGCGCGCCAACTCCTCCTCCCGGCGGCGGCGGCGGGGGCGGCGGTCTTCGCCATCGACCGGGCGCTCTGGCCCCACGGCGCCTCCACGCTCATCCGCGCGCTCTGGCTCTTCGCCGAGATCGCCGCTGCGGCCGGCCTCTACTTCACGCTCAGCCGCCTCTTCGCCCCCGACGGCTACGTCCCCCTGCGGGCGCTCCTGCGCCGGGGCGCGGACGGGGCCTCCGGCCCGAAGGAGGGATGAGATGAGGCGGCCCCGGGAGAAGGCGCCCCCAAAGGCTGAGATGAGGCCGCCCCGGGAGAAGACGCCTCCTGATAAAACGGCGCGCCTCAAGCCCCCTCTCGGAGATCTCCTCCGCGCCTTCCAGGATCACCTCCTCATCGAGCGCCGGCTGGCCGCGGCCACCGTCGAGAGCTACGGGCTGGACATCCGGGGCTTCCTCCTCGGGGCCCAGGCGGCGGGAAGGGCGGATCCGCCCGCCTGGGGGGCGGGCGACGTCCTTGCCCGGATGGGCCGCCTCCAGGAGGAGGGGAGGGAGGGGAAGACCTTGCGCCGCCACCTGGCCGCCCTCCGGTCCTTCGCCCGCTTCCTGGTGCGCGAGGGGGCGATCGCGGCTGACTTCACCGCCGACCTCGCCCAGCCCGCCGCCTGGAAGAACCTGCCCAAATTCCTCACGAACGAGGAGGTGGACCGCCTCCTCGGCGCCCCGGATGGGAAGAAGCCCGAGGCCGTCCGCGACGGGGCCATGCTGGAGCTCCTCTACGCCTGCGGAATGCGGGTGAGCGAGCTCGTGGGGCTGAAGCTGGCCCAGCTCAACCTGGAGAGCGGCTACTGCGTCATCACGGGGAAGGGGGACAAGACGCGGCTCGTCCCCCTCGGCGATCATGCGCGCGCGCGAATCGAGGTCTACCTCGAGGAGGCCCGCCCCTCCCTCCTGCGGGGGAGGGTCTCCGCTTTCCTCTTCGTCACCCGGCGGGGAGGCGGCATGACGCGCCAGGCCTTTTGGAGCCGGGTGAGCGGATGGGCGCGCGCGGCCGGAATCCGCAAGCGGGTGAGCCCCCACATGCTGCGCCACAGCTTCGCCACCCACCTCCTTCAGGGGGGGGCCGACCTGCGCGCCGTCCAGGCCATGCTGGGCCACGCCGATATCTCGACGACCGAGATCTACACCCACGTCGATCGCTGGCAGTTGCGCGATTCGGTGGACAGGCACCACCCGCGAGGCGGCGTAAATAAAGCGAAATGAGGGGCCGCATTTCGGTTGACGCTCCCAGTGGGGGGGCGTACGATCCGGCCCGCCGGTGAGAAAGCCGGCCCTGGATGAAAGGAGCCGATCGCTTTTGGCCACAAAATTGTCTGCCACCCCGCTGGGGGCGCCGGATCGCCTGATTCACCTCCTGGGGAGCCGGGACGAGACCCTGCGGGCGGTGGAGAAGGTCTTTGGGGTGCGGATCCGCGTCGCCTCGGAGGGGTTCGAGGCGGAGGGCGAGGACGGGCCGGTGGAGTCGGCCCTGCGCTTCTTCGATGAGCTTTCGGAGTGTCTGGAGGAGGGTCAGCGGTTCGAGCCGCACGAGGTGGCCGCCCTGGCGCGCACGGTGGCGGGCGAGGCCGATCTCACGCTCAAGGATCTCGTCTCCGCCCGGATACGCGTCTCCCCCAAACGGCGCTACATCGTCCCCAAGGGCCCGGTGCAGCGGGACTACCTCCAAGCCATCCGCAAGCACGATCTCGTCTTCGGCGTGGGTCCTGCGGGCACGGGGACGACCTACCTCGCCATGGCGATGGCCGTGGCCGGGCTGCTGCAGAAGGCCTTCTCGCGAATCGTGCTGACCCGGCCCGTGGTGGAGGCGGGCGAGAAGCTGGGGTATCTGCCGGGCGACCTTCAGGAGAAGGTGAACCCTTATCTGCGGCCCCTGTTCGATGCGCTGAACGACATGGTGGAGTTCGAGCGCGTCGAGCGCTTCATCCAGCGGGGCGAGATCGAGGTGGCGCCGCTGGCCTACATGCGGGGGCGCTCGCTGAACGACTCCTTCATCATCCTGGACGAGGCGCAAAACACATCGCCTGAGCAGATGATGATGTTCCTCACCCGCTTGGGGTCGGGCAGCAAGGCGGTCGTGACGGGGGACATCACCCAAATCGATTTGCCCGAATCGGTGGGGTGCGGCGTGATTCACGCCAAGGAGGTTCTCGGCAAGGTGGAGGGCATCCGCTTCATCAGCTTCACGGAAAAAGACATCGTCCGGACCCCGCTCGTCCGGAAAATCGTCCGCGCTTATGAGGCCCATCAGATGTAGCACGGCCTCGCCCGGCCCCCTGCTGTTCCGTTTCGGGTGACGCCATCCCGGGGAAAATTCTTTTGGTGCAGAAGACCGGCGGCGGAAGGGCAGCCGCCAAGACCAGGACCGGGTTGTTCCGCCTCTTTGGGCAGCGCGGCGCGAAGATGCGCGCCCAGCGAAAGCCCCTCCTCGAGTCCGCGCTCTTCCCGTGGATCCTGGGGGCGGCCCTCACCCTGTTTCTCACCCTCTTGGTGACGGCCAACCTCTCGGCGCCCTCGATCTCCTACCGCGTGGGCGACGTCGCCATGGGCGACATCAAGGCGCCCCAGGACATGCGCGTCGTCGACGCCCTCGCCGCCGACGCGGCCCGCCAGAAGGCGCGCGACGCCGTCATGCCCCACTACGACATCGACCCCAAGCTGAGGGGGACGATCGAGGGCCGCCTCGGGGCCGCCTTCGCCTTCATCCAGAAGAAGCTCACCGAGCAGCGGGCGGCGGTGCGGAACCGCCTGCTGGAGGAGCGGGCGGGGAAGGGAAAGGCGATCCTCGCCGAGTCCCTCGTCTATGCGGAGGTCTTCCGCTCCCCCTCCTTCCAGACCTCCGAGGAGACCTTCGGGAAGTCGACGGGCGCCCCTCTGCGCCCGGCGCTCGCCGACTGGCTGCGGGAGGAGCGCTACGCCTCCTGGATCCGCGACGATATGCGCAAGCTCGTGCGCGCCGCCCTGGTGCGCGACATCGTGAGCGACCGGCGCCTCTACGCCGCCCACTCCGCCAAGGGCATCGTGGTCCGCGACATCCGGACCGGGAACCGCGTCTCCCTTCCGCCCTCCTCGCGCCCGCTCGAGCTGCGCGAGGCGGAGGCCTTCATGCTCAAGGAGGCGGGGCGCCTGGGGCTGCGGGCGCCGGCCGAGGTCCTCCCGCTCCTGGCCGGCCGGGCGGCCCAGCTCATCCAGCCGACCCTGACGTTCAACAATCAGGCCACCGTCGAGGCCCAGAAGGAGGCGGCGGCCAAGGTCCCCCTCGTCTCCCTGTTCATCAAGCGGGGGGAGATGATCGTCCGCGAGGGCGCGCTCATCACCGAGGGCCACCGGGCCAAGCTCCTCTCCCTGGAGCGCCTCTCGCGCCAGGAGCGCATCCTGGACAATCTCCTGGGGACGGGGCTCATCGTCCTCCTCCTCCTCTCCCTCGCCTGGGCCTGCTCGAACGCCTACGGGCTCAGCATCTTGAAGGAGCCCAAGAGTCTCCTCCTCTTCGTCCTCCTCTTCGCCGTGCAGGCCGCGCTGATCAAGCTGGGCGTCGTCACCGC
>JAZGDQ010000468.1:0-6203 GCA_036477985.1 bacterium | reverse complement strand
GGGTGGCCGGCTGAGCGCCCCCCCTCGGTGCACATCTCCCCGGGGCGCCGAATTTTCCTGATCGAAGGCGCACATCTCCCCGGGGCGCCGAATTTTCCTGATCGAAATGAAGAGCGTGGAGGGAAAGATAGGGCGGGCGGTCCGCCTATCCGGTAGGGCCGCCTATCCAGGCGGGCCTCCTATTCAGGAGGCCACCTACCCAGGAGGCCACTTCATCTGGCGGCCGCCGAGAAGGTGGAAGTGGATGTGGAAGACGACCTGTCCGCCCTCTTTGTTGCAGTTGGTGACGATGCGATAGCCCTTTTCGGCGATCCCCAGCTTGCGCGCGATGCGGGTGGCCGCGAGGATGATGGAGCCCATGAGGTCGCGGTGCTCGTCCCCGATCTCGAGCAGGGTTTCGATGTGCTTCTTCGGGATGATGAGGGTGTGGCTCGGGGCCTGGGGGGTGACGTCCTCGAAGGCGTAGACGTCATCGTCCTCGTAGATCATCTTCGAGGGAATATCGCCCGCGACGATCTTGCAAAAAATGCAGTCCTGCATTCGATCACCTGAGAGAGAGAGCTAAATGGGCGGAAGCGGCGAGGGGAATCTTACCCGCTGGCATCCGCTGTGACAAGGAATCCCCCTCCAGGGGGAGGAAAGCCCCGCCCGCCCCCGCCCGGCCATCTTGCGCGCCCGCCGCGGCGGGCCTATTCTGGCCCGGAGGAGGGAGGGCGGCTTCCCCCGTCCCCCGCCCCGCGCTCCGGCCGCCAGCCCAACCGAGAGGAGAGCCGCGATGGAGAACATCAGCCAGGCGCTCGTGGATCACGTCCACGCCATCGAGTACGAGAGCCTCCCCGAGGAGGCCCGTGATCGGGCCAAGTATTTCCTCCTCGACTTCCTGGGCGTGGCGCTGCGGGCGAGCGAGGCGGCCAGCTCCCGCGTCTTCTACAACTTCCTCCGCAAGCGCGCCCCCGCCGGGCCCTGCTCGGTCATCGGCGCCTCCCTCCGCACCGACGCCCCCCACGCCGCCCTCGTCAACGGCGGGGTGGCCCACGCCATCGAGATGGACGACGTGACCACGCGCTCGAGCCTCCACCCGGCCGTGAGCGTGATGCCGAGCGCCCTGGCCGCCGCCGAGGCGCACAACCCCGACCCGCGCCGCCTCATCGCGGCCATCGTCGCGGGCTACGAGGTCACCAACCGGGTGGGCAACGCCCTCAACCCCACGAGCCACTACGCGCGCGGCTTCCACCCCACGGGCACCTGCGGCGCCTTCGCCTCCGCCGTCACCGCCTCGAAGATGCTCGGTCTCACGCGCGAGGCCGCGGGCAACGCCTTCGGCATCGCCGGGAGCCAGGCGGCCGGCTCCATGCAGTTCCTCGACAACGGGGCCTGGACGAAGCGGCTCCACCCCGGCTGGGCGGCCCACAGCGGCATCATGGCGGCCTACCTCGCCCAGGAGGGCTACACCGGCCCGGACGACATCCTGGGCGGCAAGTCGGGCTTCCTGCACGCCTACAGCGACGACCCCACCCCCGCCTTCGTCGTCGAGCGCCTGGGCGAGCGCTGGGAGATCTGCGAGACCGCCATCAAGCCCCACGCCACCTGCCGCTACAACCACGCCCCGGTGGACGTCGTCATCCGCCTGTGCCGCGAGCACGACATCCAGCCCGGCGAGGTCCTCCGGGTGGATGTGCGCGTCCCCCAGACCTGCGTCATGATCGTCATCGAGCCCCACGACGTGAAGGTGGACCCCCAGAGCGTGGTGGACGCCCAGTTCAGCCTCCACTACGCCGTCGCCGTCGCCCTCCTGCGCCGCCGGGCCGGCCTGGACGAGTTCACCGACGATTTCCTCCGCTCGAAGGTGCACGCCTCCCTCATCGGGAAGATCCACTGCCGGGGGGACGAGGAGATGGAGCGCGAGTTCCCCGACAAGTGGCAGGCCCACGTGAAGATCGAGACCGCGCGCGGGGCCTTCGAGGGCCGGCAGGAATACCCCAAGGGAGACCCGCGCAATCCCCTCTCCTGGGAGGAGCTGATCGAGCGCTTCCACGATCTGGCCGGGCCCATCCTCGACGCCGAGTCGCGCCGCGCCCTCGTCGAGCGCGTGCGGGGGCTGGAGAGGCTTTCCGGGATCGGCGAGGTGATGGAGCTGGCGACGGCAGGGGAGGGCGTTTCGCGCTAGGGGGCGCGCACGGCGGCGGGCTCACTTCGGCGCGGTTTTCCTCCGGCTCCTTCGCGGAGATTTGGCTTTCCCCCCCGCGGGGGCGCCCCCTGGCGTGGGCGCCACCTCCGGGGCGAGCCGCACGAGGAGGGAGAGCCCGAGGGCGAGGCGCATCGAGAGGCGATCGAGCAGATCGGTCTGCATTCCCTTCCGGTAGCGATCCGGGTCCTCGGAGCCGAGGAGGAGGAGGCCGAGGAGGTTCTCCTCCTCGCGCAGGGGGACGATGGCCGTCGAGCGGAGCCCCTCCCGGCAGGCCTCGGGGAAGGGGGGGGCGGCCCCCTCGGCGAGGCCGCCGGCGAGAAGGATTCCGTTCGGCGCGGGCGATCCCGCCTCGCTCGCCAAGCGCACCCGCGGGAAGCCGCCCTCGGCCGCTTCTCCCCCGCCGCGGGGAATGCGCTCGGCCTTCCCGAACAGGAGAAGGCTCGCGTGGTCGAGCGAGAAGCGGCGCTCGAGCTCCTCGGCCACCCGCCCGAGTACGTCCGGGGAGGCGCGGGAGCCGAAGAGCAGGTTCTCGATGGCGAGGAAGTTCTTCTCGATCTCCTCGTTTTGGCGGACGGTGTCGATCGCCTGATCGAGGAGCTGAATCAGCTCCCCGCGCTCCCGCTTGAGCATCTCGAGGAGGCGGTCGCGCATGTTCAGCACGTTCTCCGGGCTTTCGTCCTCCTCCAGCAGGCCGCCGGAGCGGAGCGTCTCGGGGTGATCGAGAAAGAAGCGGGGGTTCGCTTCGAGGAATTGCGCCACTTCGTCCGCCGAGATCGGCGCCATCGCTTCCCTTTTCCACGCGGGCGGGGGCTTCAGATAGGGGGCGGAGGGGGGCCGGGCGAGGCGCCGCCCGGCCCACGGCGGGAATCCTACCATCCGGGCCGGGGATTGACAAAAGGGCGGGCGGGCATCAAAAAGTGTCCCGCCCCGAATTCGTTGAACTCGACTGAGCGGGTCAGGTATCGGCCCGCTCTCTTGTGAGGTCGTCATGGAGCCTTTCCTCCCCGGCCGGACAACGGTCGGTTTCGTCGGAATCGGCAAGATGGGCGTCCCCATGTCGCGGAACCTGCGGCGGGGGGATATCGCCGTCGTCGGCTACGACCTTCGGGCCGAGGCCCTCGAGGCCGTGCGCCCCGACGGGGTGCAGCCGGCGGAGAGCCTGGCCGATCTGGCCGCCCGCTGCGACGTCGTCATCACCATGTTGCCCGACAGCAACGTGGTCGACCGGGTCGTCCTGGGGGGGGACGGGCTGGCGGCCCACCTCGCCCCCGGCAAGGTGATCATCGACATGAGCTCCTCCTACCCGGCCCGCACGCGCGCCCTGGGCGAGGAGCTGAAAGGCCGGGGAATCCATCTTCTGGGGGCCCCCGTCTCGGGCGGGGTGCGCGGCGCCGAGGCGGCGACGCTCGCCATCATGCCGGGGGGGCTCGCCGAGGTGGTCGAGGCCGCCATGCCCCTCTTCGAGCGGATGGGAAAGACCATCGTCCACATGGGCGAGGCGGTCGAGTCGGGCCACGCCATGAAGTGCATCAACAACTTCCTCTCGGCCACCAACCTCCTCTCCTCCCTCGAGGCCATGTCGCTCGCGGTGAAGGCGGGGCTCGATCCCCAAAAGGCGCTCGATGTGATCAACGGCGGCTCGGGGAGCAACTCCGCCACCCGGGACAAGTGGGCCCAGTCCCTCCTGCCGCGCTCCTTCGACATGGGCTTCACCACCGGGCTCATGTACAAGGATCTCTCGATGGGCTGCCAGATGGCCCAGGAGATGAACGCCACCGTCTTCCTCCTCAACCACGTGCGCCAGGTGTACGGCCTCGGGGTGGCGCGGTTCGGGCCCGACGCGGACCAGGCCCACATGCTCGAGCTCATCGAGGAGTGGGTGGGCCAGAGGGTGGATGGGCGGCCTCCCGCGGATAAGGAGCCGGGGGCGTAGGAGGGATGGCGCCAGGTGCGGGCCTCCGCGTCCGGGTTCGCCCGGCCGGGGGATTTTCCGATGGTTCGGCTGTCCATGAGGTTCGGGAAGACGCCATGAAACGCGCTCGAGGCCGCCTCCGCCGGTGCGGGCTCCTCGTCATTTTGCTCCTCGCCTCCCCCGCGCTCGCGAGTTGCGGCTGGTGGGAGAAAAACGTCACCGAGCGGGTGAAGGGGATCGTCAAAAGGCGGCTGACCATCGTCTCCGACCCCCCCGGGGCGGACGTCTACGTCAACGACGTCTACCAGGGGAAATCCCCCCTCACCCTGACCTACAGGGTCACCGTCCAGGATTTGACGACGGGGCTCTCCGTCCAGATCCGCAGAAGGGGCTACCTGCCCATGCGGCGGCAGGTGACGACCGGGATGGATAGGCTGAGTTTCCGCCTCGTGCGGGAGGGGAAGAAAAGGAGATAGGCCGCCCGGCGGCCCTCTCCCGGCCCTTCTTCGGCCCCCTCCGGCCCCCCCGGCCCTCCTCCAGCCTCCCGCCCTCCATCACCCCCCCCCCGCCCGCGGGATGATTGACATTTCCCCGGCCGGTTGGTAGAAACACCACCTTCCCCCGGCGCGGCCGGGAGAGGAAAGGCCCTGGAAAACCAAAGGGATTGGGGCCGTTTTGCAGGGCGCGGCGGGGCCGGGCTCCCGGCCGCCGGGCCCGTGAGGGAGATCGGCGAATGTACGCGGTGGTCGAAACGGGCGGTAAGCAGGTCCGCGTGGCGGCGGGCGACGTGGTGATGGTCGAGCGCCTGGCCGGCGAGGTGGGCGAGGCCATCGAGCTCTCCGACGTGCGCCTCATCGTGGACGGAGAGAACGTCGTGGCCGAGCCGGGCGCCCTCGCGGGGGCCCGGGTGCGGGCCGTGATCCGCTCCCACGGGCGGGGCCGCAAGGTCATCGCTTTCCGCTTCAAGCGGCGCAAGAAGGTGCGCACAAAGCGGGGCCACCGCCAGCAATTCACCCGAATCGAGGTGACCGAAGTCCTCGTTGCGGGAGGGAAAGGCTGATGGCGCACAAGAAAGCCGGCGGAAGCACGTCCAACGGGCGCGACAGCGCCGGCCGCCGCCTGGGCGTGAAGCGCTTCGCGGGCGAGAAGGTGCCCGCGGGCGCGATCATCGTCCGCCAGCGCGGGACGGTCTTCCACCCCGGCGACAACGTCGGCCTCGGAAACGATCACACCCTGTTCGCCAAAGTGGACGGCACGCTGAAGTTCGTTCGCAAGGCGCGCGGACGCAGGTTCATCAGCGTCATCCCCGGCGAATAACCCGCCCATGGGGCCCGCTCCTCACCCGCCATGTTTGTCGACACCGCTAAAGTGCGCGGCCAGGCAGGCCGAGGGGGAGACGGCTGCCTGAGCTTCCGCCGCGAGAAGTTCATTCCCCGCGGGGGCCCGGACGGCGGCGACGGCGGCCGCGGCGGCCACATCATCTTCCGGGCGACCTCCTCCCTCACCACCCTCCTTCCGTTCCGCTACCATCCCCTCCTGCGCGCCAAGGCCGGCAAGGCTGGAATGGGGAGCCGCAAGCACGGGGCCGACGGGGAGGATCTCGTGGTGGACGTTCCGGTGGGCACCATCGTCCGCGACGCCGATACGGGAGAGCTCATCGCCGACATGTCGGCCGAGGCGCAGGAGACCATCGTCGCCCGCGGCGGGCGGGGCGGGGTGGGGAACGAGCGCTTCAAGAGCTCGGTCAACCGCGCCCCGCGGCGGACCATTCCCGGCGGGCCGGGCGAGGAGGTCACGCTCGACCTCGAGCTCAAGCTCCTGGCCGAGGTCGGCCTCCTCGGCATGCCCAACGCGGGCAAGTCCACCCTCATCTCGCGCATCTCGGCGAGCCGGCCCAAGATCGCCGACTACCCCTTCACCACCCTGGAGCCGAACCTGGGGGTGGTGGACCTGGGCGATTACCGCTCCTGCGTGGTGGCCGACGTTCCGGGCCTCATCCCGGGCGCCCACGGGGGAAAGGGGCTGGGGGACCGCTTCCTGCGCCACCTCGACCGGTGCTCCCTTCTCCTCCACCTTCTCGACGCATCGGCCCCGCCCGAGGAG
>JAZGDQ010000467.1:0-2515 GCA_036477985.1 bacterium | reverse complement strand
GTCGCGCGAGATCCATAGGGACTCGCCGTCCACGTCGAAGGTTAGGCACACGGCGCAGCGCGCGCCGCTCTTCCACCGAATCCGGGCCATTCCGAAGCTCCTCTTCTTTTAGTAAGGCCCCCCGCGGGAGGGGGGGGGCGGTTTCCCTCAGGGCCGATTCGCCAAATCAAGGATGGCGCGCACCAGGACCTCGGCCCCGCGCGCGGCGTCCTCCCAACGGGTCAGCTCCTCCTCGGTGTGGCTCTTCCCGCCCACGCTCGGGACGAAGATCATGGCGGTTGGGCAGACCTCGGCCGCGTAGCGGGCGTCGTGTCCGGCCGCGCTCCACATCCGCCGGTGGGTGAAGCCCGCCTCCCCGCAGGCCTTCTCGACGGCCCCGACGGCCTCGGGGTCGAAGGGGATGAGCGGGGAGTTCATGATGTGCTCCGATTCGAACTCCAGCCCCTCCCACCGGGCCATCGCCTCGCCCACCTCGAGGATGCGCCGGCGGGCCTCCTCGATGAGGGCCTCGTCGCTGTGGCGGAAGTCCACCGAGAACGTGACCCGGTCGGGGATGACGTTGATGGCGTTGGGGGAGACCGACATCTCCCCCACCGTGGCGACGAAGTCGGGGTGGAGGGTACTTGGGATCTCCCGGATGGCGGCGATCGTGCGCGCCGCCCCCACGAGGGCGTCGCGGCGCATCGACATCGGGGTGGGGCCGGCGTGGTCGCGCTCGCCCTTCATCGTGAAGCGCAGCCAGTGCATGCCGTAGATGCCCTCGACGGCGCCGACCTCGATCCCCTCGCCGATGAGGACGGGGCCCTGCTCGATGTGGAGCTCCAGGTAGGCGGCGAGGGGGCGCGCGCGGCAGGGCGCCTCCCCGCGGTAGCCGATCCGCTCGAGCTCCTCGCCGAAGCGCTTCCCCTCGGCGTCCTCGATGGCGTAGGCCCAGGCGGGTTCGTAGACCCCGGCGAAGACGGCGCTCCCCAGCATGGCGGGCGGAAACCGGGGGCCCTCCTCGTTCGTCCAGTTCACGATCTCGACCGGGCGGCGGGTGGCGGCGCCCGCGTCGTTCATGCTCCGCACGGCCTCCAGGGCCGAGAGGACGCCGAGGGAGCCGTCGAACCGCCCCCCGTTGGGCACGGTGTCGAGGTGGCTGCCCGCGATGACGGGGGGCGCACTCTCATCCGTCCCCGCGCGGCGGGCGAACATGTTCCCCATCTCGTCCACCGTGAGGGCGAGGCCCGCCTCCCCGGCCCAGGCGGCGAACAGATCGCGCGCCTCCTTGTCGGCGTCGGAGAGGGTGGGGCGGTGGACGCCCCCGCCCGCGGTGGCCCCGATCCGGGCCATCTCCTCCATGCTCTTTCGCAACCGCCCGGCGTCGATGGGCACTGCGGGTTTCCTCGAAATACGATGAAGACGAAGGCCCACACCTATACCCTCGCCCCCCGGGCGTCAAGGATGGTCTATCCCGCCGCCTCCCCCTCCACGACCCTGCTGTAGATGCGGCGCACCCCGGTGGTTTCGCGCTCGTAGTCGGCCAGGAGCTTGGCGCGACTGCTGCCCTCCTCATCGTCCAGGTATCCGATGCGCCGGGCGAGCATCCTCATCCCCTCGGGCGTCTCGGGGAAGGTGTGCAGCGGCTGGGCGTTGGTGATCCGCAGGCGGTTCTCCACGAGGCGGAGGTAGCGGTAGGCCGCCTCGAGGGCGGCGGCCTCCTCCTCCCCGAGGCATCCCGCCTCGCGGAGGGCGGCCAGCGCCTCGTAGGCGCCGGGGAGGCGGATGGCGGGGAGCGCCCCCCCATGGGTGATCTGGAGGAACTGGACGAGGAACTCGATGTCGGCGATCCCCCCGTGGCCGAGCTTGATGTCGATCCGGCCGCCCGACTCGCGGGCGAGCTCCCGCTCGAGGCGATCGCGCATGCGGGCCACCTCGGCGGCGAAGCCGGCCGGAACCTCCCGCTCGTAGACGAACGCGGCGGCGAGGGACATGAAGGCGCGGCCCACCGCCTCCTCGCCCGCGATCGGGCGGGCGCGGCACAGGGCCTGGCGCTCCCAGCTCTCGGCCCGCTCGGCGAAGTAGCGGGCGAAGATCTCGAGCGGGACGGCGAGGGCGCCCTTCTCCCCCTCGGGCCGAAGGCGCAGGTCGATCTCATAGGCGCGCTCTCCCTGGACGGGCGAGGCGATTCCCTTGCGCATGCGGTCGACGAGGCGGAGGAAGAACTCGTGGTTGGGGACCGAGCCCCGGGGCGCGGGCCGGTCCTTCCAGCGGCCGTCCGTCTCGCCCGCCCCGCTGTAGACGAAGACCAGGTCGAGGTCGGAGCCGAAGTTCATCTCCCGGCCCCCGAGTTTGCCCATGGCGATGACGGCCAGGCTCGCCTCTCCGCCTCCGTCGGCCTCGAAGGGGGTCCCGTAGAGGGGGCGCACCTCGCTCTCGGCAATTCGCAGGGCGGCGTCGACCGTGCCCTCGGCCAGCCGGGTGAGGTCTGTGAGCGTCTCGAGAATGTCCGCCTCCCCCAGGATGCTCCGCATTC
>JAZGDQ010000466.1:0-19189 GCA_036477985.1 bacterium | reverse complement strand
TGGAGGTGGCCGCCCACACCCTGAAGGGATCGAGCACCGTCCTCGGCGCGCGGAGGATAGCCGCCCTCAGCGGGGGACTCGAGAAGATGGCGGCCGCGGGTGAGGTCCTGGGGGCGGAGCCGCGCCTCGCGCAGCTGGAGGCCGAGTTCCGCCGGGTGCGGCGGGAGCTGGAGGCGGAGCCGTGGAAGAGATAAGGGGAGCCCGCGCCGCGGGCGACCCGATCCGGGTGCTGATCGTGGAGGATTCGGCCGTCATGCGCCGCCTCCTCACCCACATCCTCTCCCAGGCGCCCGGCATCGAGGTCGCCGGGGCCGCCGAAAGCGCCCGCGCCGCCCGCAAGCTCATCCTCCGCCATCAGCCCGACGTCATGACGCTCGACGTCCAGATGCCGGGCGAGAGCGGCCTCTCCTTCCTCGCCGGCCTCATGTCGACCCACCCCATGCCCGTCGTCATGGTCAGCGCCTACACCCAGGCGGGGGCCGAAACCACCATGGCCGCCCTCAAGCTCGGCGCCGTCGACTTCGTGGCCAAACCCTCCGAGGAGCTCGGAAGGGGGATCGAGGATCTTCAGGAGGAGCTCATCGGCAAGGTCCGCGCGGCCGCCCTCTCCCGCGTCGTGCGGCGCACGAAATCCTCCCCGCCCCTCCCGCCCGCCGCCTTCCCCCGGACCGAGGAGTGCGTCGTCGCCATCGGCAGCTCGATGGGGGGCGCCGAGGCCCTGTCCGAAATCCTCCCGAGACTGCCCGTCCAGAGCCCCGGGATCCTCATCGTCCAGCACATGCCCGAAAAATTCACCCGGACCTTCGCCAACCGCCTCGACGACATCTCGGCCATCCGGGTGAAGGAGGCCCAGAGCGGGGACCGCATCCTTCCCGGCCAGGCGCTCCTCGCCCCCGGAAACCGGCACATGGCGCTTCGCCGCTCGTCCCTGGGCTACTCGGTCGAGGTCCACGACGGCCCGAAGGTGTGGAGCTGCCGGCCCTCGGTGGACGTGCTCTTCGCGTCGATGGCGCAGATCGCGGGCAAGAGCGGCGTGGGCGTCATCCTGACGGGGATGGGCAAAGACGGCGTGGACGGGATCGCGCGGATGAAGTGCGAGGGGGCGCGGACCATCGCGCAGGACGAGGAGACCAGCGTGGTGTTCGGCATGCCCAAGGAGGCCATCGGCACGGGCGCCGTCGATTACGTCCTTCCCCTCGAGGAGATTCCCGCCCGCCTCGCCGAGATCCTCCGGGAGGGCGAGAGGCCATCCCCTGCGAAAAGATGAACCTGCGGGCGTCGGCCGAACAGCCCCGCCCGGCGGCCTACCGCCCCGCCGGCGGGGGCGGCGGGTCCCAAAAGGAGGTCTTCCGCCTGCCGAGCCTCTCGAGGAGCTCCCAGCGCTCGGCCTGGAGCTCAGGCATGCGGGTGATGTAGTCCCCCCACGCCCGGGCGCGGTAGTTCTCAATCCCCCAGAGGCGGGCGTAGTCGGCCAGCGGAATGACGGCCTCCTCCGTCCCGGACTCGAAGCTCCGCCAGGCCCGCACATCCTCTTCCGACCGGAAGAGATTCATGTTGTTTCAGGCGAAGGGCAGGTCTGCGCGCCATTTGGCGAAGGGAACGCTCACGTAGCCGAAGATCGTCTCCGGCTCGGCCAAGAGAACCTCCCCGTCGCACATCTCGATGCGAAGCGGCTCGCCGGAGCGGAGACAGTAGGTGTCGGTCCGCACCCGCTTCCCCGGAAAGAGCCAGCACATCGCCAGGGCCTCAAAACCGCACTGCGCATGCCACTTCTGCTCCCCCTCGACCGT
Organism: bacterium; assembly: GCA_036477985.1. Taxonomy (GTDB): domain Bacteria; phylum UBA8248; class UBA8248; order UBA8248; family UBA8248; genus JAZGDQ01. Next base: position 17,399 of record JAZGDQ010000466.1, on the reverse strand, counting down.
GATCCGATAATGGGTGGGTATGTTCGAGAACGGCGGGAAGGAGACGATGTGGTCCATTCCCGGATGGAGCCAGGCGGGAAAGGGGCTCGCGACCAGGTCGTGGACCGCCTGGCGGCCCTCCTCGACCGAGACCCCGAGAGCGCGGGCCACCTCGGTGTAGTGGAGCGCGCGGCCCGTCTCCCGCAGGCTGTCGCGGATGATGCAGTAGGTCCTGTCCAACGCCAAGGTGTCACTCATCTGGGCTCCTCCCCATCCCGGTTCAAAGGGGCCGCGTGCGCGGGTGCACAGACAGAGCCCTCACTCCTCCCCCTCCCGGCAAAGGCGCCCGGCGACGCGCAGGAGGTTCAGGCTCTCGGCGCCGTCGCCGGGAAGGGTGGTGAGGACGCCGCGGCGCACCGACACCACCTCGCGCGCGAAAAATGCGCGCACGGCGTCCCGAAGATTCCGCTGCGTATCGGTGAGAGGAAGCGCAAACACCGCCGCGATGCTCTCATGGCGCCAGTGGGGGGCGCAAGCCTCCGGCGGCCGCTCAGCCCCAGCCGGCGGTCTCCACCTCCTCGCTCGGCATGGGGGGGACGAGCACCTCGCGGCGCTTCACGCCGTCGGCCGGGCCGATGACGCCCTCCTTCTCCATCCGCTCGATCACCCGGGCGGCGCGGTTGTAGCCGATCCGCAGGTGGCGCTGGATGAGGGAGATCGAGGCCTCCCGCGTGCGGGCCACGAGGGCGACGGCGTCGTCGTAGCGCTCGTCGTACTCCTCCTCGCCGGCCTCCTCCCCCTCCCCGGCCGGGGCGTCCTTCTCCAGGAAGATCTCCTCCCGGTAGGCGGTCGGGCCCTGGGCGATCCAGTGGGCGACGAGCCGCTTGATCTCCTTCTCGGAGACGAAGGCGCCGTGGATTCTCATGGGCGCGCTCGTGCCGGGCGGGATGAAGAGCATGTCCCCCTTGCCGAGGAGGCGCTCGGCGCCGTTGCCGTCCAGGATGGTGCGCGAGTCGGTGCGGGTGGCCACGCGCAGCGCCACCCGGGAGGGAAAGTTCGCCTTGATGAGGCCGGTCAAAACGTCCACCGAGGGGCGCTGGGTGGCGACCAGGAGGTGGATCCCCGCCGCCCGCGCCATCTGGGCCAGGCGGGTGAGGGCGTCCTCCACGTCGCGCGAGGAGAGCATCATCAAATCGGCCAGCTCGTCGATGACGACCACGATGTAGGGGAGGAAGTCGGGCCCGCCGCCCTCCTCCTCCTCTCCCGCCGGCGTGAGCGGCTGGCGCAGGCGCCGGGCCGTCTCCCGCTCCCCCAGCCGCTCGGCGACGCGCTGGTTGTAGCTCTCGATGTTCCGCACGCCCGCCTTCCTCATCCGCCTGTAGCGGCGGTCCATCTCGGCCAGCAGCCCGCGCAGGGCCGAGGCCGCCTTCTTCGGGTCCGTCACGACGGGGGCGAGGAGGTGGGGAACGCCCTCGTAGATCGAGAGCTCCAGCATCTTGGGATCGATCAAGAGCAGCCGCACCTCGCGCGGCATGGTGCGCACGAGGAGGCTGCAGATCATCATGTTGAGGAGGACGCTCTTCCCCGAGCCCGTGGTGCCGGCGATGAGAAGGTGGGGAATCTTGGCGAGGTCGGTCATGGTGGGGCGGCCCAGGAGGTCCTTCCCCAGGCCCAGGGTGAGGTTCTCGTCCGCGCGGGCGAACTCGCGCGAGGAGAAGAGATCCTTGAGGTAGACCGCCTGGCGGCGCGCGTTGGGCGCCTCGATGCCCACCACCGAGGTGCCCGGAATGGGGGCCACCACCCGGACGCTGAGGGCCGAGAGGGCGCGCGCCAGATCGTCCGAGAGCGAGGCGATCTTCGCCACCTTGACGCCGGGCGCGGGGTCGAACTCGTAGACGGTGATGACGGGGCCCGTGGTCACCTGGCCCACCTTGCCCTCCACCCCGAATTCGGCGAGGGTCTTCTCCAGGAGAAGGGAGTTCTCGCGGATCTCCTCCTCGTCCACCTCGATCTCCTCCTCCGGGGAGTCGGCGAAAATTTCGAGCGGAGGAAGCTTGTAGCGCCCCCTCGCCGGGGCGCGGGCGATCCGGGCGGCGGGGGCGGGATCCGCCGCCCCCTCGTCCCGGACGATGGCGTCGTCCTCGATCCGCACGATCTCGGGCGCTCCCCCCGAGAGGGAGTGGCGAATTCGGACGCGCTCCTCCTCGGGCGGCGCGGAGGCGACCTCCCCGATGGGCTCCACGTCAGGCCCCTCCGGGAAGGGGGCGGGGCCCTCCTTCGCCGCCTCGGGCGCGGCCTCCCTCTCCCTCCGCCGCGCGGGCTTGGCCGGCCCGCTCCCCTCGCCGGAGGAGGCGCCGTTCTCCGGCCTCGGCCGCCCGAGGCGGATTCCGCCTCTCGCAGCCTTCCTCCCTCGGGGCGCGGGCCTCGCCTGAGGCGCGGGCCTCGCCTGAGGCTCAGGCCTCGCCTGGCGCGCGCCCGCCTCTTCCGAGGGGGAGAGGGATTCCATCGGCTCCGAATCCTCCCCCCCGGAGGCGGGCGCCGTCCGCTCCGCGCCGTCCGCGGGGCCGAGGAGGGGGATCTCCGCTCCTCCCTTGTCTCCCCGCCTTCCCCCGTTCCTCCCCCCCGCTTCCGCCGCGGGACCGGGGAGGGGAAGCGCGGGAGCGTCGTCTTCGATCTCCCGCGCCGCCATCAGCGGGATCTCGGGCTCGGTCCTCTCCGCCGGGCCGGACATGCCGATCGCCGCCGGGGCCGGGCCCGCCGCCGAGGCCTCGGGGCGCGCATCGCCCAAATCGGCCCCGCCATCCACTTCGGGAATGAGAAGCTCGGGCGGCTCCTCCCTCTCGCGCATCTCCTTGATGCGCCGCACGCCTGCGCCGACGGCGCCCGCGAGCCCCAGGGCGCCGCTCCAAAGCCAGAGGGCGCCCGCCCGGACGCCCCGCGCGGCGCCCTTCGCCCCCCGCCCCGTCCCCGAGGCGAGGAAGCCCGCCGCCGCGCCGGCGCCCCGGCCGGCGGCCGAGGCCGAGCGCCGCAGGAGGGGCGCCGCCCACTGCGCGAAGCGGCGCGCCGAGTTGATGACGAGGGCGAGGAAGCGGCGCGGCGAGAGGCCCGTCGTGGCCACGACCGCCGCCAGGAGGATGCCGCTCAGGACGATGGCGCTCCCCACCCCCCCGAGGCGCCCCTCCAGGAAGGCGGCCACGCCGTAGCCGACCATCCCGCCCGCGGGCGTGGCCTTTCCGAAGAGGGGATCGAAGCGGAAGGCCTTCGAGAAGAGCCCCGCCGTGCTCAGGATGGCGACCAGCCATCCCAGGGCGCGCCAGCCCGGCCGCCAATGGCGCGTCCCCGCGAAGGCGGAGAGCCCCCAGAAGAGGACCGCCAGGGGGACGAGGGCCGAGAAGGCGCCCATGAGATGGACCAGGCCGCCGGCCAGATAGGCGCCCACCCGTCCCCCGTAGTTGCGCACCATCCAGGCCGCGTCCACCCGGTCGCTCCAGGAGGGATCGGAGGCGTGGAAGGTCCACAGGGCGAGGGCGAGGAAGAGGGCCAGGGCGACGAGGAGGAGTCCGAAGACCTCGCCGAAGCGTTCGCCGAAGGTGGGTGCGGGATTGCGGACGGGGGGCGCGCCCGAGCGTCGGGGTGGCATGCAGACACTCCCCGGCGCCCGACCCCCGGTCAAAGGAGGCGGAGAGAGGGCGCCGATAGACCCCGGGCGGAGCGGAACCTAGAAACAGTATCAGATCTCGACGGGAAGAGCAAGAAAACTCTTGGGTTAGGCTGACCCTGAATATCTACGCCGGGGGGGACGCCCATAGGCCCCCGCGCGCGGGCGGAGGCGGAGTGAAGGAAGGGAGGAGGAGAGAGCCGAGGGGAGAGGCGGCGGGCGGGGACTCAGCGTCCGAACAGGCCGCGCAGGCCCTTCATCAACTCTTTCTCGAGCTGCTTGCCCAGATCCTTGAGCTGCTTGGCGGGCTTCTTCTTCCCCTCGGAGCCGCCGAGGGCGCCCTTCACGATTCCCTGAAGGACATCGGCGACGCCCTCGCCCACTTTGCCCGAGACGTCGAGCACCTTCTTGAACACGTTCTCGAGAAGGGCGTTCATGACGAGCTGGCCGAAGTCGATCTTGTCGATCCGCCCCCGCACGCTGAGCTTGACGGGAATCTCGCCCTTCCTCCCCTTGAGGGCGGCGAGGGCGAGGTCCTGGGCGACCATCTGGGCGCCGCCCCCGAAGGAGCGGCGGTCGCGCACATTCAGCTTGAGGCGGAAGACGGTGGCCTTGGCCTTGAGCTTGAGGAAGCTGCGCCGCAGGCTGACTTGGGACGAGAGGTCGAGCTCGCCGGATCGGATCTCCATCCCCCGGGCGGCCCGGGCGTAGGGGGAGAGGGGCCGGAGGTCGAAGCGCGACAAGGAGAGCGCGCCCGAGAGCGCGATGGGCGACACCGCCGGGTTCATCTTCACGTCGAGATGGATGGGCGCCGGCTTCCCCCGCGAGGTGAGGAGGACGCGCATGTCCATCCGGCCGGGGCGCATCCGGGTGTCGAGGTTTTCGATCAGGAGGCGGAGGTCGCGCTGATCGATAACGACCGGCTTCCGCTTCTCCGCCACCTCGTGGATGAGCCGGAAGCCCATCTTGGCGATCTCGAAGCGGCCGATCTTCAGGTCGGGCAGCCCCTCGGCCGGACGCTCGGGCGGGAGCCCCTCGCCCGCCTTGGCGGCGGGGGCCTTCCTCGCCGGCGCCGCGCCGCCCGCGGCGGAGGGAGCTCCCTTCCCGGACCCCGCGCTCGCCTTCGCGCCCTTTTTGGGGGGCGATTCGAGCAGGGCGTCCAGTGTGCTCTTCCCCTTGCTGTCCTGGGTGAACCCGACCCAGAGGGAGCCGATCGAGATGCGCTTTGAGCGGAGCCTCCCGGCCTGGAGCTCCTTGAGGGGAACCGTCGCCTGGAGATTCTCCATCACGAAGACGGCGGGCTTCTTGGGCCGGCGCCGCTCCCAGACCTTCAGGCTCGGAACGGTGAGGGTGGCCGTCCAGCCGTTGAACTTCGTCTTGAGGGCCACGGCCATCCGCAAGTTCGGGAAATCGGCGAGGTGGAGGCGGCGGAGGTCGGTCTCGACGACTCCCGAAATTTGGAACTCATCGCCGGCCTTGCGGCTGCGCACGAGGGTGACGACCCCCTTCACCGAACCTTCCGGCTCGACGCCCGAGAGGGCCTCCCCCGCCAGGGGGCCGGCGAAGGCCAGCGCCGCCGCCAGGTCGGTGATGTCCAATGCGACGTGAAGCTCGTCGCGCCCGGCGTCGTTCCAGCGCGACCCCTTCGGGACGAGGATGCGTCCGAAGGGCAGCTTGAGCTCCATGCGGGAGACCTCGGCCGCCCCGCTCGGAGCGTCGTAGCGCCCCTCCGAGGTGAAGTCGAACTTCGCCAGCTGCAGGCCCCGCCACGGGGCGCCCGCCTCGGTGCGAATCTGGGCCGAGACCTTCGAGCCGGTGAGGGCGACGTTCCACACCGCCTTTTCGTCCAGCGAGTAGGAGACCGTCGCCGCCCCGCCCAGCACCCCGCTCAGGCGCCGCACCCCGGCCTCGGGGGGCGCGAGCACGCCGAAGGGGGCCACATCGATGGGGTCGAAGGAGGCGAAGGCGGCGATGCCGAACCGATCCCCCTTCGAGCGGACGCGGGAGGCCGAGAGGGTGACCTTGACCTTCTTCCCCGGAGGGACGCCCTTGACGGGGGCGGGGAGGAAGGGGCCGGCCACGGCGAGGGCGGCGGCCAGATCGCGCACCTCGGCCTCCAGGTGGATCAGATCGCGCCCGCCGACGTTCCACACCGAGCGCTTCGGGACGCGGACGGCACCGAAGGGCAGATCCGCCTCCAGGCGGGAGATCTCCACCGACAAGTCGGCCAGGCCGATGCGGCCCTCCGAGCGGATTCCCGCCCGGGCGAGGCCGACCGGGCTCCAACCCTTCTTCTTCTCCGGGCGCACCTCGGCCGAAAGGTCGGAGGCCGAAAGGTCCACCTTCCACCGGAGCTCGCGCCCGGGGACGAAGGTGACGTCCCCCTTCCCGCCCAGGCGGCCGCCGATCTTGCGGACCATATCGAGCGGGGGGGCCAGCGCGGCGAGGGGCGCGATGTCGAGGGGATCGAAGCGGACCGAGGCCGAGGTGATGAAATCATCCCCCTTCGCCCGGTCGCGGACGGAGGTGAGGGTGGCGGCGAGCCCCTTTCCCTTCGGGAGATCCGTCGCGGGCAGCTCGGCCCAGCGGCCCACGAGCTTCAACGCGGCGGCCAGGTCCGAGACGTTGACGTCGAACTTCGCCTCATCCCGGCCCGCGGCGTTCCACTTCAGGCTCCCCTCGGCCTTGGCGAAGGGAAGCTCCACCGAAAGGAGGGCGACATCGGCCGCCGCCGCGGGAAGGTCGTAGCGGCCCTCGGATCTCACCTGAAGGCGCGCGACCTCCATCTTGCGCCACTTCTTCTTCGGCTCGGGGCGGACCTCGGCCGAGAGGCCCTCGGCCGCCAGGTCCACCTTCCAGGCGATGTTCTGCTTCTCCGAGAGGGAGACCTCCACCTTCCCCCCGAGGCGCCCCGCCACGCCGCGCACCATATCGAGCGGCGGGGCGAGACCGAGGAAGGGCGCCAGCCCGACGGGCTCGAAGGAGGCCGCGACGTCGAAGGTCACCGCCCCCTCTTTGTTCCGATCGCGCGCGGCGGAGAAGGATAGCTCGACCTTGGCGGCGTCGCGGATCTCCTTCAAGGGAAGGTCGGTGAGCTGGGCCGCCAGGGCGGCGGCCGCCCCCAGGTCGGCGATGCGCACCTCGACGTGGACCTCGTCCTTCCCCCCCACGTTCACCTTGGCCCCCTTCTTGAGGCGAATCTTGGCGAAGGGGAGATCGATCTCGAGGCCGGAGACCTCGGTCTCCTCCTTCTGCAGATCGTGGCGGCCCTGGGACCGGACCTCGACCTGGGCGAGGCGGAGCCTCCGCCATCCCTCTCCGCCTGGGGGGCGGATCTGGGCCGAGAGGGACTCCCCCTTGAGGTCCACGTCCCACCGCACGCCGCCGGCCTCGGAGAAGGCGACGTCCACCCGCCCCCCGAGCAGTCCCGAGACGCTCCGCGCCGCCTCCATGGGGGGGGCGAGCCGGAAGAAGGGGGCCAGGAGAAACGGCTCCAGCGTGGCCGAGAGGGAGTAGGCCCCCTTCCCGGGGTCGGCGCTCACCTTGAGGCGGAAGCGCGTCTCCGCGGGCGCGGAGCATCCCCCCTCGACGGTGGCGTTGACGGGGCCGCCGATTCGAATGTCCTTGGCCCCGAGTTCGCTGAAGGCGCAGGAGACCTGGAAGCCCGGCGTCCCCTGGAAGGGCGCCATCTCGTAGTGGACCTTGACGTCGCGCACGGTGAGGGAGCGGATGGCGACGTCGAAGCCGCCTCCCTCTCCGCCGCCGCCACCCTCCTGGGCCGCCTCCGCCGCGGGGACGATGGAGAGAAAACCCCCGCCGGGGCGGGCGGCGAAGCGCGTGCGGGAGGGGTTGGAGACCTCGAGGCGCTCGAGGATGTCCTGGAAGCTGAACCGCCCCTCCGCGTCCCGGGAGGCGCGCACCGAAACCCCGGCCACGTCCACGCTCAGGAGGCTCACCTTCTTATAAAGGAGGGCCGTGGGATTGAAGAGGATGCTGACTTCCCTCACCTCGAGAAGGGGGAGGCTCTCGCCCTCGGCCGCCCCCGGCTCGCCGCCGACGACGATCCCCTCGGCCTCGATGGCGAACAAGCCGACCGAGAGGCGCTTCATGCGCACCTTTCGGCCGAGGAAATCCTCCCCGTAGGAGACGGCCAGGCTCACGGCCTGATCCGAGGAGAGGAATATGCGGACGGCGACGGCGGCGGCGCCCACGAGGAGGACGAGGACGGCGAGAACGATGGCGGCCCACTTGATTCCGCGCTTCATGACGGCGCCCTCCTCTATCGCAGGCCCAGGACGGGCACGCAGGCCCGGACCGGCCCCCCTCCGCGCGGGCGGCCCCCCTCCGCGCGGGCGGCGCCCCTCCCCGTATTCCCCCTTTTTACGGCAGATCCGGGCGGAGGACAATGGGGGCCAAGAGGGGGGGGAAGGAGGCCAAAAGGGCCCGGGCGGGCCCGCCTCCGCCACCCCGCCGCACGGCCGGGGCCCCGCCCCACGGCTGGGCCCACGCCCCACGGCCGGGCCGATTCGGGTAGAATGGCCCCTCACCGCCCCCCCATGACCGTGCGAGAGGCCATGCCGCCCATCGAAGAGAACCCCGCCGGCAGCCTCCCCCGCGGATCGGGCGATCCGCCCGCCCGGAGCCGGGAGGTCTTCTCCTGGTGCCTCTACGACTTCGCGAACTCGGCCTACCCGACCCTCATCGTCACCGTCGCCTACAGCGTCTACTTCCGCCGCGTCGTCGCGGGAGGGAGCGGCAACGCCGATTTCCTCTGGGGCCTCTCCCTTTCCATCGCGATGATCATCACCGTCCTCATCACCCCCCCGATGAGCGCCGTCGCCGACCGCCGGGGGCGGCGCAAGCGGATGCTCCTCGCCTACGCGGCCCTTTGCGTGGGGGCGACGGCCCTCCTCGCCGGGGTCGGGCCCGGGATGCTCGCCGCCGGCATGGGCCTCTACATCGCGGCCACAGTCGGCTTCGAAGGCTCCCTCATCTTCTACAACGCTTTCCTGCCCGCCGTTTCGACGCCCGAGACGCGGGGGCGGGTGAGCGGCTGGGGATGGGGCCTCGGCTATTTCGGCGGCCTCCTCTGCCTCCTCCTCGTGCGGCCCCTCCTGGAGGGAGGGTTCGCCCCCGAGAACCTTCCCCTCTTCCGGATGAGCTTCCTCGCCGTCGCGATCTTCTACGCCCTCTTCACCCTCCCCCTCGTCCTCTGGCTCCGGGAGACGCCCTCCCCTTCCGGCCCCTCGGACCCCTCGGCCCCCTCGGCCACCTCCGCCGGCTCCCTCACGGCCGCCGCCTTCGGCGACCTCTGGGCGACCTTCGGGAAGATGCGCGCGCAAAGGGGCGCGCTGCGCTTCCTCCTCGCCTTCTTCCTCTACAACGACGGCATCGTCACCGTGATCTCCTTCAGCTCGATCTACGCCGTGACCACCCTGGGCTACTCGATGAGCGAGACCCTCTCCCTCTTCATCGCCGTCCAGGTCTCCGCCGCCGCCGGCGCCCTCGCCCTGGGCCACCTCACCGACGCCTGGGGCGCGCGGAAAACCGTCCTCCTCACCCTGGCCGTCTGGTGCCTCGTCGTCATCGCCGCCTACCTGAGCCACTCGAAGGCGGTCTTCTTCGGCGTCTCCCTCCTGGCGGGCCTCGCGCTGGGCTCGAGCCAGGCGGCGAGCCGCTCCCTCATGGCGGGCTTCATCACGCCCGGGCGGGAGGCCCAGGGCTACGCCTTCTACGGGATGTGCGGGAAGATGAGCGCCATCCTCGGCCCCCTCCTCTTCGGCGGGGTGTCGGCCCTCCTGGGCAGCCAGCGCCCGGCCATTCTCTCCATCCTCCTCTTCTTTCTCGCGGGGGGCGCTCTTCTTTGGACGACGCCCGAGCGGGCGGCGCCGGGCGAAGGGAGCGGTTGATCCCCGCGCACATCCTCTGCGGCCTCTGCCCGTGAAGGAGAAAAGCCGGAGGCTTGCCCGCGCCCGGCGGGAGGGATACAAAGACCCCGCCCGCCGCATCCGGCCGCGGGCCGCGGCATGGCCGCCCAATAAGGGCCATGGGCCGCCCATCATGGGCATGGGCCGCCAACGGGGTGCGTCATGGACTTTCGGCGGATGCTGGTCGAGCGCCTCCTCATTCATCTGGGCGAGGCGGAGGTCCCCCGCGGGAACCTCGAGGCCTTCGCCTCCGACGTCGTTCACATGATCGGCCGCGTCACCGAGGAGCGGGCCTACGACGCCACCATGCGGCAAATCCTCCAGCGCTACGCCGAGGAGTCGGCCGAGCAGTCCGCGGGGCGCCTCATCGAGGGGGGCGAGGACAACGCCGCCGAGACGGTGTTCGGGATGCTGGGCCGCCAGGGGCGGAGCCGGGCTGTTCGCGCCTGCCGCCGCGCCCTCCTCGACGCCCTCGAGGGGCGCGAGCCTCCGGCCGACGATCTGGATTTTCGGGACGAGAGCTGAGGGAGACGGAGGAGGAGGGAGAAAGAAGCCCGCCCTTGCGGCGCCCTCCCCCTAGAATCCGCCCCTGCCCGGCCGGGACGCGCCGCGGGCGGGCCGACAGATCCGAAAAGGGAAGGAACGGGGAAGCCATGAGCGAGCCGGTTCGGGTGCGATTCGCGCCCTCCAACACGGGCCACCTCCACGTCGGCGGCGCGCGCACGGCGCTGTTCAACTGGTTCTTCGCCCGCCACCACGGGGGGACCGCCATCCTGCGGGTGGAGGACACCGACCGGGAGCGCTCGACCGAGGAGTACTACGAGGCCATCCTCGAGGCGTTCGACTGGCTGGGCCTGGAGTGGGACGAGGGCCCCGTCCGCCAGTCCGGGCGGATGGACCTCTACCGGGAGGCCGCGCGAAAGCTCCTCGACGCGGGGGCGGCCTATCGCTGCACCTGCACCCCCGAGGAGGTGGAGGGGATGCGCGCCCGCGCCCGCGCCGAGGGGAAGGTGCCCAAGTACGACGGCGCCTGCCGGGGGCGCTACGACAAGGATCCGGACGCTCCCTTCTGCCTGCGCCTCCGCGCCCCCGACGAGGGGGAGACGGTGGTGGAGGATCTCCTGGCCGGCCCCGTGCGCTTCGAGAACGCGCAGCTCGACGACATGGTCATCGCCCGCACGGACGGCTCGCCGACCTACAACCTGTGCGTCGCCGTGGACGACGTGGAGATGAAGATCACCCACGTCATCCGGGGGAACGATCACCTCTCGAACACCCCGAAGCAGCTCCTCGTCTACGCCGCGCTCGGGGAGACGCCCCCCGCCTTCGCCCACATCTCGATGATCCTCGGGCCGGACAAGAAGCGCCTCTCCAAGCGCCACGGCGCCACCTCGGTCCTCGAGTACCGAAGCCAGGGCTACCTGCCCGATGGGCTGATCAACTACCTCGTCCGATTGGGGTGGAGCCACGGGGATCAGGAGATCTTCTCGCGCGAGGAGATCGTCGCGAACTTCGGGATCGAGAACCTCAACCGCTCGGCCGCCGTCTTCAACCCCGAGAAGCTCCTGTGGCTGAACCAGGAGCACATCATGGCGGCCGATGGAGAGCGTCTCGCCGGGCTGCTCGAGGAGCGCCTCCGGGAGCGGGGGCTCGACCCGGAAGCCCTCTCGCCCGAGGCGCGCCGCGGGGTGGTCGAGGCCCTGCGCACCCGGAGCAAGACGCTGGAGGAGATGGCCGAGGGGGCGCGCTTCTTCTTCGCCCCCGAGGTGGAGATGGACGAGAAGGCGGCCCAGAAATTCCTCAAGCCCGGAATCGCCGCCCCTCTCGCCTCCCTCCGCAACGCGCTGGCCGGGCTGGAGTCGTTCTCGGAGGAGGCCGTGAAGGCGGCCTTCGAGGGCGTCCTCGCCTCCGAGGACCTGAAGATCGGAAAGCTGGCCCAGCCCGTGCGGGTGGCCCTGACGGGGGGGACGGTGAGCCCGGGGATTTTCGAGACGCTGAGCCTGCTCGGAAGGGAGCGCGCCCTCGCGCGCATCGAGGCGGCCCTCGCGCGCATCGAGGCGAAAGGCGGGGCCTCCTGAGGGCGCCGAGCGGATCGCCGCCCGCCCGCCGGGCGGTCTTGACGGCGGCGCGCGGATCTATATAAAGAAGATCGAATTCGTTGGGGGATCGTCTAGCGGCAGGACACGAGACTCTGGATCTCGTTACCAAGGTTCGAATCCTTGTCCCCCAGCCAATTATTTCAACGGGTTACGGGCCAGGCCGTAGCCCTCTTCTTTTTGGGCCGGCAGGCCGGCGACGTTCCGGCCAGGAGGGGAAAGCGCGCCCGGCGATGCCCGGGCAGTTGCAGCAGGTCTGGAGCCGGCGGGTTCAGGTCATCCGATTTCACCAAATCAACCGGTTCCTCACAGAATTTCGCCGGCAGAGTTTCTGAATACTTCCGATAAAAATTGTGGATCTTTTTAGAGGCGGGATCGGTTACAATTTCGTCTTACTTTTGACCATTGGCGATTTTTGCATATAGGTTGAGGTTAACTCCAAATCATTGACAGTTGGATAAATTCCAAATGGAAACCGACAAAACAAATCGAAAGTTTTCCCGGCACGCCATCCCCGCCTTTATTCAGGCGCCCCAATTATCGGATTCACATATCGTCCCAATCGACATTAGCGAGGGCGGTTTTAAGGCTGTCGTTGATAAGCCCCCGTCGAGCGAGGGACCCATTTCGTGCGATATCAATGTCAATGGCGAGTTGTTTGAGAATTGTCAGGTTCGCGTTGCCTGGTTACAGGAAATTGACTCCAGCCCCCCTGCCTGCCTGGTCGGGATTGCGATAGAAAAAATCGATGACCAAGATCGCCTGCATACGGCCATCGAGGGATTGAACAAGTTGTTCCAATTCAAATAGGACGATTCCCCTCCTGTCTCATGAGGCGCGCGGTGATGTTCTCCCGCATCGGCAAGGGCTTGCGCGACCTCTCCGGGGCGCCCTCTACGGCGCCTTCACCCCCTGCCTGATGCGCCAAACGGCGGCCTACTGGGCGAACGCGGACAAGGTGATCGTGGGCGAGGGGTTGGAGGACGCGGGGAAGCCGGGGCGCCGATGTTGAGGGGGGGGAACCTTAGCCTCCGGCAAGATGCACCGGCAAATCCGAATTTCCCCACCTCGCCGACCGAAGGTCCCCACGATCTCCCCCCCCCCGCGGGAGACGCGGAGGGGGGAGAGATTCGGTGAGCCGGTCGGCTATCTGGTGAGCAGGTCGACGGCCTGGGTGCCTTTTTGCATGGCTGTCTTGTGATTTCCCGACTTGTGAAGCGCCATCGCCTCATCCAGAAGGGCGGAGGCCTTGGCCTTGGCGGGCCCCGTCGCCTTGGCGGCCAGGCGCCGCCCCGCCCCGATCAGCTTGGGGCATTGGAACGCCAGGGCGCTGGTCGCCGAGAAACCCAGGGCCAAAATTCCGGCCGCCGCCGCCATTCCCATCCGCTTCCACATGCCGATTCCTCCCCTTTGCCTTTGCGCCGCCCATGAATGAGCGCAAGCCGCCAGTCCGCCCGGCGGCCGCCCGGTTCGGGCCGCAGGTGATCGAGCCCCCGGGCCGATTATCCTTGCCGGCCCATTGCCTTTGCCCAGAAGAACACCCGAACCGGCAAAAGGTTCTGGATGAGGACGAAAAAAATTTCGCCGGGGGCGGGCTCCCCCGAAATCCGGAAAAGAATTTCCCCGGCGGGCGCCTTCCGTATTATGATCGGAACACGCACTTTCGAAAGAATCTTGCGAGAGGATTCATCTCGACATGGCTTCACCCGAACGGGAAGATTTCCTCGAGGAGCTGCAGCGCCACCTCGACGCCCTCTACTCCTACGCCTGGTGGATGACCGGAGGGAATGAGGAGGCCGAGGACATCGTCCACGACGCCGTGGCGCGGGCCATTGCGAACTGGGAGCAGTTCGCTCCGGGAACCTCCATGAAGGCCTGGTTGTTTACGATACTGAGGAGGACGCACCTCAACCGCCTGCGCCGCTCGAAGATCGAAGTCACCTCGGCGGGGTATCCGGAGAAGGACGAGCTTCTTCCGGCCGATCCGAAAAGTGCGAATCCCGGGCGCCTCCCGGCGCGGCTCGTGGGAAGGGACATCGACGCCGCCCTCGCGGCCTTGTCCGGGGATCAGCGCTCGATCGTCCTCCTGGCCGACGTGGAGGGGCTGACCCTCCGCGAGATTGCGGAGATCGAGGACATCCCGGTCGGAACGGTGAAGAGCCGGCTGTGGCGGGCGCGAAGCGATTTGCGCGCCATACTCAAGGACTACAAGGAAGGCCCGGAATGACGGAACCCACGGGACCGGAAAGACCGGAAAAAGAGCGGCGCGGCGATCCGCCCGGCGGCGCGGATCTGGAGGCGCGCTGGGAGGAGGCGCTCCACGGGAGGGCCTCGGACGAGGAGGCCTCCGCCGTCCAGCGCGAGGTCGCCGAATCTCCCCGGCGGGCGGAGTTCGAGGCCCAAGCCGAGGTTTACGCCGCCGTCCGGGCGCATGCCAAGCGCCGCGAGGCGCCCGCCGGTCTGCGCGCCCGCCTCCGCGGGCTGGCCGCGCGGGGGGGGCCGTCCGCCCAAAAGCGGCGGAGAGTGATTTGGGCCGCCGTCGGCGCCCTGGCCGCGGCCGTCATCCTCGCCGTCGCCATTCCGGGCTGGCGCGAGCCGGATGTCCGGGAGAGGAAGCTCTTCGCCCTCCTCGCCGAAGAGGCGCGCGCCGAGTACCGCCGGGCGATGCTCGACCCCCGCCCCGTGCAGACGGGGAGCAAGGAGCTGGGAAAAATCCTGGGCTGGTTCGAGCCGCGGGTGGACTTCCGGCCCCGGGTGCACTTCGCCGGAGGCGGCGGAACCGTCTTGGAGGGGGGGAGAATCGGCTATGTCTCGGGAATCAAAGTGCCCGGCCTCCTCTACCGGTGGAGGGGAAAGCCGCTGGTTCTCGTCATCTTCCCGGCCCGGGGGAATCCCGAGTGGTCCCGGCTCCCGCGGAAAAAATGGGTCGCGATGACCGGCGAGGGGCCGACAGCCGCCGTATGGCGGCGGGGGGACTATATCTACGCCGTCGTGGGAGACGCGCCGGCGGATAAATTGCGGGAGATCTCCCGGGCCGTCACGCCGAAGGGGAAGAAATTCTGAGGGGCGCCCTCACCCCTCCGCCGGCGGAAGATCCCCCGCGTTTGGGATCGCCCGGACGCTGACAGGCTCGTCCCTTCCGCGCACCTCGAGCTCCTCGCTCGGAAAGGCGCCCAGATCCACCCCGGCGCGCCCGTGCTAGAATGCGCCGGTGCAGCCGCATCCGCGGGAGGCGCCCCCCGTTGGGCTCCCGCACCGCCCCTTCTCGCGCCGGGTGTCATGAAACGAACCATTCAGCGCGTCCTCCGCCGGACGCGCCGCCTCCTGGGCCGCTCCCCCTCCCCCTCCCTCGGGGAGACGTTCACCTCCTCGGCCGACTACTGGGAGCGGCGCTACGCGGCCGGCTACACCTCGGGCGCGGGCTCCTACGGGAAGTTCGCCGAGTTCAAGGCGGGGATGCTCAACGATTTCGTCGCCGAAAAGGAGGTCCGCTCGGTCATCGAGTTCGGCTGCGGGGACGGGCGCCAGCTCGGCCTCGCCCGCTATCCGGACTACACCGGCCTCGACGTGTCGGAGGCCGCCGTCCGCGCCTGCCGCGAGATGTTCGCCGGAGATCCCGCGAAGCGGTTTCATCTCTACGACCCCGGGCGCTTCCCCGGTGAGGCCGGCGAATTCCGCGCCGAACTTTCCCTCTCCCTCGACGTGATCTACCATCTGGTCGAGGACGGCGTGTTCGAGACCCACATGAAGCACCTCTTCGGGTCCGCCGAGCGGTTCGTGATCATCTACTCCTCCGACCACGACGAATGGCCCAAGCGCCACGTCCGGCACCGGAGGTTTTCCGCCCACGCCGCGGCGCGCTTCCCCGGGTGGGCGCTCGCCGGGCGCGTCCCGAACCCCTATCCCGCCGAGACGGAGGGAAAGGAGGGCGCCTGCTCGGATTTCTACATCTACGAAAGAGCCTAGGGCGCGCGGGGGCGCCGCGACAAAGGATCGGGGGACGAATGGACGTCCACATCGCGGGCGGGGGCCTGAGCGCCTTCCGCAAGCGCACCGAGCCGATGGCCTTCCTCATGGAGGAGGCCGCCGAGGAGGCCTTCGAGGAGGCGGGCCGCCACGGAATCTCGCGCGAGAGCGTGGACGCCGTGGTGGTCGGCATCCTCAACCCCTCGGAGTTTCTCGACCAGGGCAACTCGGCCGCCCTCATCGCCGATCACCTCGGCCTCACCGGCGCCGCCGCCTGGCGGGTGGAGACGGCCTCCTCGACCGGGGCCGCCGCCCTCCACAGCGCCTGCCACGCCGTCCTCTCCGGGCTGCACCGCAACGTCCTCGTCCTCGGGGGGGAGAAGTCGAGCCAGCGCGCCACGCCCCAGGTGACCTCCCGCCTCGCGCGCATGATCGACCGCTCCGAGCGCCGGATGGGCGCCACCATGGCCGCCCTCGCCGCCCTCGTGATGGAGCACTACCGGAACGATCATGAACTGAGCGCCGAGCGCTGCGAGGCGCTGCGCGGGCGGATCGCGGTGAAGAACCGCCGGAACGGCTGCACGAATCCCTATGCGCACCTCCGCCGGCCCATCACCATGGAGCAGCACGCCGCGAGCCGCCCCGTCTCGACCCCGCTGCGCGTCCTCGACTGCGGCCCCATCTCGGACGGCGCCGCCGCCCTCATCGTCACCGCCGGGCGCGCCCCGGTCCGCCTCGCGGGCCTCGGCCACGCCACCGACACGCTCGCCCTCTCGCGGCGCGCCAGCTTCGCGGCTTGCGCCTCGACCCAATGGGCGGCGGCCGCCGCCTACCGGATGGCCGGGGTGGGGCCGGGCGACATCCACATGGCCGAGATCCACGACGCCTTCACCGCCATCGAGCTCTTCTCGGCCGAGGACCTCGGCCTCTTCCCCCCCGGCGGCCACGCCGCGGCCCTGACGGCCGGGCGCACCGAGGCGGGCGGGGACATTCCCATCAACCTCTCGGGCGGCCTCCTCTCGCGGGGACACCCCATCGGCGCCTCCGGCCTCGCCCAGGTGGTCGAGGCCCACCGGCGGCTCGGGCGGGAGGGCCTGCGGGCGGGCGGCGCCCCGATGCGCGCCATCGCCCTGAGCATGGGCGGGCTCGCGACGAACAACTATGTGACCATCATCGAGATGGAGGGCGCGCCCCCGCCGGCGGACCGGCCCATCGCGCCGCCCCCGCCCGATCGGAGCGGCCTCGCCCCCATCGGGGCGCTCCCGCCCGTGCGCGGAACCGTGCGCGCGGCCAGCACCCTCCACAACGCGCCGGAGGGCTTCGAGGGCCCCCTCCACTTCGGCCTCGTCGAGGGGGAGGCCGGGGGGCGGCGGCGCACCGTCCTCGTCCGCGCGAAGGCCGCCCTCGAGGCGGGGGAGGAAGTGCGCCTCGAAGAGCGGGAAGAGGGCGTCTTCGTCCTCTAGGTGTGCGCCCGCGTAGACGGGCGCCCGCACGTGGACGCGGCAGGCCTGGGCGCGGCTGGCGCCGCGCCACTACAAAAAATTTGACCGAGAGACCCCTGAAATTCTCCGGGAGAAGACATGACGGACGTCATCGTGGCGGGCGGGGGGATCATGGGCCTCCTCACGGCGCGCGAGCTCGCCCGCGGCGGGCGCAAGGTCCTCCTCCTCGAAAAGGGAGAGGTCGCGGGCGGGGGTGACGCCCGTAAGGGCGGCCCCGCAGGGGCGACCTGGGCCTCGGCGGGCATCATCTCCACCCACGGGACCGAGGGGC
>JAZGDQ010000465.1:0-4286 GCA_036477985.1 bacterium | reverse complement strand
CCCTTGCGTGCGACTCACCCCGAATTTCCTGCAGTTGCCCTTCCTTACTTCCCGTCTATCCTCCCCCCATGGGGACGCCCCGGGCGTGGGGACGCCTCCCAGGCGTGGGGACGCCCCCCGGCGGCGCGAGAGGCTTGCCGGCCCGTGCTGGATGGGGAGACTCCCTCGGCATAGGCTCGGGACGATGGCGACGGATGGAGGGGAAGGTGCGGCGAAGCATCCAACGGGGCGCGCGCTTGAGGAAGGGGACAGACGGGATGATCCGCGTGAAGGGGAGCGGCGGCGAATGGGGAAACGGCGGCGAATGACAGGCAATGACGCTTTTTTCTTTTTCATGAGGGGACGCGATGGGCGGGAGGCGCTCTGGCCCCTGGGCCCCGGCTCAGGTCCGCATCCGCGGGTCGAGGGCGTCGCGCAGCCCGTCGCCGAAGAGGTTGAAGCCCAGGACGGTGAACATGATGGCGATTCCCGGCGCGACGACCAGAAACGGCCTCTCCTCCAGGGAGATGAGATTCTGCTTCAGGTCGAAGCCCCACGAGGGGGTCGGCGGCTGGGTGCCGAGCCCCAGGAAGGAGAGGCTGGCCTCGACCAGGATGGCGAATGCAATGGAGAGGGTCGCTGTGACGATGAGGGGCGCGAGGCAGTTCGGGAGTACGTGGCGAAACAGCAGCCGGGCGTCCGAGGCGGAGATGGCCCTCGCCCCCACCACAAACTCCATTTCTTTCACCGAAAGGACACTGCCGCGCACGAGGCGCGCAAATATGGGGATGCGCACGATGGCGAGGGCGACGACCACGTTCGCCGTGCTCGGGCCGAGGATCATCATGACGACGATGGCGAGGAGGAAGGTCGGAAAGGCGAGCAGGAGGTCCATCAGGCGCATCACGATCATATCGAACCAGCCGCCGTAATAGCCCGAGCAGGCGCCGAGGGGAATGCCCACGATGATGGCCAGAACGATCGAGCCCAGGCCGACGAAGAGGGCGACGCGCGTCCCGTATACGATTCGGCTCAACTCGTCGCGGCCGAGAGGGTCGGTGCCCAGGAGAAATTTCCACGAAGGACCCTCCAGGGAGCCCCCGACCGAGGCCTCGTAGGAGTAAGGGGCGAGGAAGTCGGCGAAGAGGGCGAACAGCACCAAGAGGGAGCAGATGCCTAGCCCGGCCATGGCGGTCTTCCGCGCGCGGATGCTGCGCCAGGTGATGGCGAGCGCCGACTCGAAGGGGGCCTCCTCCCCGTTGGCGGGTGCTCCCTCCCTCTTCTCAAGTGTCATACCGGATCCTCGGATCGAGAAGGGCGTAGATGAAATCCACTATCAAATTCGCAAAGATGAAAACGAAGGAGGCAACGAGAATAAACCCCATCACGGAGGGATAGTCCCGGCTCGCGATGGCGTTGATCCCGTATTGGCCGAGGCCGGGGATGGAAAAAATCGTTTCGACCACGATGGTGCCTCCCACCAGAAAGCCCACCTGGAGCCCCATGACGGTCACCACCGGGATGAGCGCGTTTTTGAGGGCGTGCTTCCGGATGATGAGATGCTCCGCCGCCCCCTTCGCGCGCGCCGTCATGATGTAGTCTTGCCCGATGACCTCAAGCATGGAGCTTCGAATCAGCCGCGTCATGATGGCCGCCCGGGTGAAACCCAGCGTGAAGGTCGGCAGAATCATGTGGGAGAAGTAGGGCCAGAGGCCGTCCGAGAGAGGCCGGTAGCCCTGGACTGGCAGCCATCCCAGCCCGAGGGAGAAGAGGAGCACCAGCAGGACTCCGCCGAAGAACTCCGGGATGGATACGCCCAACATCGCGCCCGTCATCGAAGTGTAGTCGACGATGGTGTTGGGGCGGAGCGAGGAGGCAATGCCGGCGGGCAGCGCGATGAGGAAGGCAACGAGCATGGCCCCGAATATGAGGGCCGCGCTGACAGGAGCGCGCTCCATAATTTGATCGATAACCGGCTGGCCCGAGAGGACCTCCTTCCCCCAATCTCCTTGAAGGAGGCGGCTCATCCACAAGACGTATTGGACGAAGACCGGCTTGTCCAGCCCGTACTCCGCCCGGATCGACGCGGCCGTCGTCTCATCGTAGAAGGCGCCCAGATAGACATCGACGGGGTCGCCGGGGATGGCCTGCATCGCGAGAAAAACGACCAGGGTGATCCCGAACATGGTGGGGATGAGAAGCAGAAGCCTTCGAAAGAAATAGGCTCTCATGGTCCGTGCGCGCCCGTCCCTCGAGGAAGGGTTCGTTCTACAGGCCGAAGGGTCGTTCCGCCCGAAATATCACCTCCCCACGCTCCATCCACCCGCCGCGCGGAGTGGCTCCGGATGGGAAGGCTCAGGTCGATGGCCCGGCGCGGCATGGGCGGCTCCAATATTGAGGTGAAGGCGCTCGGTGAAACGGAAAGGGCATATTAGGCGGTCACCCCCGAAAAATCCAGGGGGGAGGCCCCCCGCTCCTCCCCGGCGCGGACGCGCCGGAGAGGGGGGGGAGGAGAGATCCCCATAGGCGGGCGGGCTCCGCCTCAGCCGCTGCTCGGCTACTTGTCCAGCCAGACGTCCCGCATATCGAAGGCCACCTTGTTCAGGAACTTCCAGCCCTTCACGTAGTCCTTGGTCGCCTGGATGAAGGGCGATCCGGCCAGGGCGAAGTAATACGCCTTCTCCTGAATGTAGCGCTGCATCTTGTGGCTGACGGCGATCTGCTTTTTCGGGTTGAGCGTCGAGCGCCACTGCTCGACCATGGCGTCGAGTTTCGGGTCCTTCATCATGTAGTAGTCGAGGGGGGTTTTGGAATAGAAGGGGTGGCTGTTCGAGTTGATGTCCAGGACGGCGAGGGTGTCCTGGAGCGTCATGTCGGTGATGCGCTTGCGCACGAACAGGTTGACCCACGTCGCCCGGTCCACCACCCGGATGTCCATCGTCACGCCGAGCTTGGCGTATATGGTCTTGAGACTCTGGGCGATCTCGACGAAGGTCGGGTCGGTGTTGTTGATGGTCATGACGAATTTGAAGGGCTTGGAGGGCCCGTAGCCCGCCTCGGCGAGGAGCTTCTTGGCCTTGTCCGGATCGTAGGGGCACATGGCGGTCAGGTCGATCGCATCCTTCGAGCCCGGCGCCGAGTAGCTGTTCCAGGGAACGGTGAGGCCGCGCAGGGCGGTCCGCACGATGAGCTTGCGGTCCACGCCGAAGCAGGTGAGGGCCTTGCGGACGCGGATGTCCTTCCAGGGCCCGCGCTGGTTGTTGATTGGCGCGGCGAAGGTGGTGGCCGTCCTCTCCTGGTAGAGCACCACACCCTTGGTTCGCTTCAGCGTGGCGACCATCCCCTTCGGGACGTTCAGGATCACGTCAATCTCGCCCGCGCGGAGCGCGTTGAGGCGCTGGTTCGCGTCGGGCATGTAGTACACCTCGATCCGGTCGATATAGGGCCGGCCCTTCAAGAAATAGCCCTTGTGGCGCTCCATGATGACGTGGCGCTTGGGCTTGTATTCCACAATCTTGAAGGGGCCGCTGTAGACGGGGAATCTCTTGAACTTGGCGATGTCCTTGTCGTAGGCCGTGGGCGAGACGAGGATCATGCGCGTGAAGTAGCCGGCGAGGGCCGGCAGCGTCTGGGCCTTGCCGATTTCCTTCTGGTGAAAGCGCACGGTGTACTTGTCCAGGACCTCGACCTTCGTGATATGGTTCAGGTAGAGGTTGTAGCTGGATCGGAACTTGTACTTAGGGTTTTTCTTTTTCAACTTCTTCACCCAGGTGGGCTGGACCCGCCCGTTGATCAGGTCCAGGTTCCACTTCACGGCCTTCGCATCCAGGGGGGTGCCGTCGTGGAAGGTGCCTCCGGGGTGGAGTTGGAAGGTGATGGAGCGCCCGTCCTTGGAAACCTCCCACTTGCGGGCGAGGTCCCCGATGATTTTGTATTTCTCATCGACCAGCAGAAGCCCCGAGCCCATCGTCTCCCGGTAAAATTTGATGGGGAGTCCCAGGGCGGTCGTGCCGTCCATGTGGGGGATGTTCCCCTCCATGCCGATTCGGAGGGTCCCTCCCCGTTTGGCCGCCTCCGAGCGGCCTGAAATGGAGAAGACAAGGGTTGCACACAGCGCAATCCCCCCCAATGCAATGAGAATTGGATTCCGCACAATCTTCCTTCTCTTTGGCATGGCAGATGCCTCCTCTCCCAAACACCGGGAATTCGGGGACGACAAACGGGGGCTGCATCGCACAACCCGATGATCAGGCTGGCTCTTAGGCCCCAAGTCCCAACGGAACCGAATTGGCCGATTTCAAGAAGCT
>JAZGDQ010000464.1:0-3597 GCA_036477985.1 bacterium | reverse complement strand
TGGATCGAGGGAGAGGGCGGCCCCGCGAGGGCGGTCCGGTTATTTTCGCTGATGACGCAAATGTCAGCTAAAGACGCGTTTCTTTTACATCCCCGCGGCGCGCTCGAAGACTTCGGCGATGGGGCGCCGCTCCGCCCCGCAGTGGTTATTCATGCTGGCCTCAGGCCCCTTGCTGGGGCCTCGGCCCCCGGCAGGGCCGCCCCGGCCCCCGGCAGGGCCGCCCCGGGCCCCGGCAGGGCCGCCTCGGCCCTACATCCCGGCGGCGCGCTCGAAGACTTCGATGATGGCGTTCTGATCCACGGAGCCGTGGCCGAGGGCGGCGGCGCCGGTGTAGATCTGGCGCGCGAGGGCGGCGAAGGGGAGGGGAACGCTCTCGGCCTCCCCCATGCCGGCGATCAGGCCCATGTCTTTTCTCATCAGATCGACGGTGAAGGTCGGGGTGTAGTCCTTCTCGGCCAGCGGGGTCCCCTTGTACTCGAGGATGCGCGGGATGGCGCTCCCCTTCAGGAAGGCCACCATTTCGGCCGGGTCGAGGCCCGCCTTCTTCCCGAGGGTGAGGCCCTCGGCGAGGGAGGCGAGGTGGGCGGCGAAGATGAGGTTCGTCACCAGCTTCATCTGGAGGCCGGCCCCGTTCTCCCCGAAGTGGTGGACCGACTGCCCGATGGCGTCGAGGACGTCGCGGTGCGCCGCAAGAGCCGCCGGGTCCCCGCCCGCCATGATGGCCAGCGTCGCCGCCCGGGCGTGCATCCCGCTCCCGCTCACCGGGGTGTCGAGGAAGCGCACCCCGCGCGCGCGCGCCGCCGCGGCTGCCTCGCGGGAGCCCTCGACCGAGATGGTCGAGAAGTCGAAGCAGACGGCGCCCTCGGCCGCGGCCGAGAGGGCCCCCTTCTCCCCCAGATAGGCTTCGTGCACGTCCCCGGTCGCGGGGACCGAGCTGCAGACGACCTCGGCGCCCGAGGCCGCCTCGGCGGGGGAGGAGACGGTCTCCACCCCGTTCTCCCGGGCGCGCCGGCGCGCTTCCTCGGAGGGATCGCAGCCGCGCACCTCGAAGCCGGCCTTCACAAGGTTCGCCGCCATCGCGCCGCCCATGGTCCCCAGGCCGAGGAATCCGATTCTCTTCGCCACGTCCGCTCTCCTCTCTTGAAAGGGTCAGCGCGCAGAGTGTCAGCGCGTAAAGGGTCAGCGACCCCTCGGCTTCTTGGGCTCCTCGCCCATGGCGTTGAGGTAGGCCTCGAAGACGGCGTTGAAGTCGCTCTTCAGGTGTCCCAGCGCCATGGCGGACACGTACTGCTGGCGCGCCGCTGCGCCGAGGGGGACGGAGGCGCCCCGCCCGTTCGCCTCATCGATGCTGAGGCCGAGGTCCTTCAGGCTCACCCCCACGTCGGAGATGACCTCGGTGTAGTCGCGCGCGGCCATTTCGGTCCCCTTGTAGAAGAGCAGGTTCGGCACCGCGCTCCCCTTGAGGAACTCGACCATGTCGGCGGCCGGGAGCCCGCCCTTCATCCCGAAGGCGAGGCCCTCGGCGAGTCCGACGAGGTGGATGTTGAGGACGTGGTTCGTGACGAGCTTCATGATGAGCCCGTTGCCGACCGGCCCCATGTAGGTGACCGACTTGCAGAAGGCGTCGAGGACGGCGCGGCGCTTCTGGAGGGCGCGCTTGTCCCCGCCCACCATGGCGGCCACCTCCTTGCGCGCGAGGTGGGGGACGCTCCCGCTCACCGGCGCGTCGAGGAAGGCGATCCCCCGCTTCTTGGCCGCCGCCGCGATCTCGAGGGCGAGGGGGACCTCGCTCGTCGAGAGCTCGAAGCACACCGCGCCCCGGCGCATGGCGGCGAGTCCGCCCCCGGCGCCGAGGTAGACCTCGCGGACGGCGGCCGGGCTGGGCAGGGAGGTGCACACCACCTCGGCCCCGCGGACGGCCTCGCGCACCGAGGCGGCCGTGCGGACGCCGTTTCGGCGGGCCGCGGCGAGGGCCTTCTTGGCGGGGTCGTAGCCGGAGACCGCATGGCCCGCGGCGGCGAGATGCTTGGCCATGAGGCCCCCCATGCGCCCCAGGCCGAGGACCGCGACGCGAATCCCCGGTTTCGGTTTTGTCGCCATCGCACGATGCCTCCCGAATCGGATGGGATGGAAAATGGCGGGGCGCCCCGCCCTTCCCGGGGGGCGGCCCGTGAAATGTCCCTGGGAATATACCACCGCCCCCGCGCGGGGTTCAGCGGCCCGGCGGGGCCGGAAGGGGTCCGGTCTCACCGGAAGAGGCGCGGCCTCTCCGGAAGAGGGGAGGGGGCTCCCTCAGGTCGTCCGCCCGGCGCGCACGAGCCGCACCAGGGCCGGGATGGCGATGAGGGCGGCCAGGGCGGCGGCGCCGCCGCCCGTGATGAAGGCGAGGGAGAAGGCCCGCTCTATGGGCGCGCCCATGCCGAGTGCGGTTTGGACGACGAACCCTCCGAGGAGGGGTCCGATCATGAACCCGAGCGAGCCGGCCGAGTTGAACGCGCCCATGGCGGTCGAGCGAATCTCCTTGCCCGCGAGGTCGGCCACCATGGCCAGGCTCGGGGTGAAGTTCACCGCGCTCACGACGCCGAGGATGAGCATCCAGGCGGGGAGCCAGGAGGGGGGAACGACGGCGAGGAAGGAGAGGGTCGCGCCGTAGAGAATCGAGCCCCCCGCCACCATCACGCTCTTGGAGTAGCGCCGGCAGAGCTTCCCGAAGGGATAGCAGAGGACGGCGAAGGGGAGGAGCATGAGCATCATCAGGAGCCCGATCTGGCTCGGGGCCCGGCCGAGCGCCTGGGAGAGGTAGAGGGAGAAGGAGGAGACGATGAGGCCAACCGTCAGGCGGTCGGAGAAGGTGAAGAAGCAGGGGATGAGGACGGCCTTGTCGCGGCGCGCAACCTGGAGGAGGGAGCCCAGGCTGCGCTCGCCCGACTCGTAGCGGACGCCGCGGTCGCGCCGCAACGCCCAGGCGCTCACGATCGCTCCCACGGTCCCGATGACGGCGGCGCCGAGGAGGGGGCGCGAGAGCCCGCCCTTGGCGAGCGCGCCGCCCAGTCCGGCCCCCGAGGCCACGGCGAAGATGATGGAGGCGCCGATGGCGCCCATGACGCCGCCGGCCCGCTCCCCCGAGCGCTGGGCCACGCCGAGGGCGGCCCCCATGACGCCGGTGAGGGCGGCGATGTGGGTCACCCCCTCCAGGAAGCGGATGGCCATGAGGGCGGGGTAGCTCGGCGCCCAGCCCAGGGCGAGGAGGAGGGCGGAGTCGGCCAGGAAGGCGGCCGCGACGAGGGTGCGCCGGCCGCCGAGGCGGTCCACGAACCACCCCACGAGGGGGGCGGTGAGAATGGCCCCCACCATGTTGATGGACAGGAAGGCGTGGGCGGCGAAGGAGCCGATCGGGTAGCGGTCCACGACGAGGGGCTTGAGGATGGGGACGAGGATGGTGACGGGCATCACCGCCAGGAAGGCGAGGAGGCAGAGGACGGGAACCGAGGGAGCGCCCTCGATTTCGCCGGCGGGGGCGGCGGCGGCCTCTTCGGTCACGGCCTTCGGGTCCGGCGGAGAGAGGCGGCGGAGGCCGGCGGCGGGACGCTCAGGAGA
>JAZGDQ010000463.1:0-4149 GCA_036477985.1 bacterium | reverse complement strand
AGTCGGCCAAAGAGACGGCGTTGGAGTTGAACGTGTTCGTCTCGATGATGTCCGCCCCCGCCTCCAGGAATCCGGTGTGGATGGAGCGGATGAGATCCGGCTGGGTCAGGGTCAGAAGGTCGTTGTTCCCCTGCAGATCGGTGGGATGATCGGCGAACCGCTCCCCCCGGAAGCCCTTCTCGTCCAGCCCGTGGGCCTGGATCATGGTGCCCATGGCGCCGTCCAGGATCACGATGCGGGACTCGAGGAGTCCCACAAGCTTCGAGATGCGTCCGTTTCGCGCGTTCATCCAAACACTCTCAGGAGATTCGTCTCGTCCGGCCGGCGGACCCGGCCGGTTCCGTGCGGGCGGCCCGCGGCCCTCCGGGCGGAGGCGGAAAGGCGATTCCTCCGTTCAAAGACTTATAAGGCATTGACTTTCGGAGTTCAGCCCGGGGCGGGAGGGCCGCCCCAAAAGAAGGGGCGCCGCCCTCCAAAACGAAAACCGCCGGGATCGGGCGCCCGGCGGTCTCGGCTCCTCGGCGGAAAAACCCCCTCACTCCGGCGTATCGCACCGCTCCTCGATGAAGGCGAAGGCGTTGTGGGCGTGGATGGACTCGAAGTTCTCCACCTGCACCTGGAACCAGCTGATCCGCGCGTCCTTCCGCAGGCGCAGCGCCACCTCCCGCACCAGGTCCTCGACGAAGCGGGGGTTCTCGTAGGCCTTCTCGGTGACGAACTTCTCGTCCTCGCGCTTGAGGATGGGGTAGAGGTCGCAGCTCGCCGAGCGCTCGATCGTCTCCACCAGCTCCTCGATCCAAAGCTCTCCGTTGAACCGCACCCGGACCTTCACCATGCTCCGCTGGTTGTGGGCCCCCTGGTCGCTGATCTCCTTCGAGCAGGGGCAGAGCGTCGTCACCGGCACGCCCACCGTGAGGACGAAATCGTTCTCCGCCCCGGAGCGGGCCTCGAAGCCGCACTCGTACTCCATCATCCCGGAGGCGCCGGTCACGGGCGCCTCCTTCCTCATGAAATAAGGGAAGGAGACCACGAAGTGGGCTGTTTCGGCGTCGAGGCGCTCGCGCACCGAATCGAGAAGCTCGGGAAGCCGGTCCACGCTGATCACCCCGTCGTACTCGTTCAGCACCTCGAGGAAGCGGCTCATGTGAGTGCCCTTGAAGTGATGGGGAAGGTCGACGTACATCTCCACCCGCCCCACCGTGTGCTGGGCCTGTTTCGCACGGTCCTTGACGATGATGGGGTAGCGGATGTCTTTCACCCCCACCTTGTCGATCTTGACGTTCCGCTCGTCCGCGCCCGCCTGCACGTCGGCCAGGCCGGCGGGCTCCTCGGGATAGCTCGACATCGAAAAAAATCCCCTCCCCGGAAATCACGCGTCCGGAGGTTCGCTCCGGCCGCCTCCCTCTTCGAGGCGAATGCGGTCTATCTTGGCCATCTTCTCCGAGACGGCTTCGGATAGGTCGACCCCGCGCGCGTTGGCGTAGTTGAGAATGGCGATGACGACGTCCGCCGCCTCGTCGGCGAAGCGGGCCTCATCGACCGCCCGGCCCTTCCAGGCCTTCTTCTCCAAGTTGGCGAGCTCGCCCGCCTCCCCGCACAACTCCAAGGCGAAAAAGCGGGGCTCCCGCTCCGGGAAGGCCGCCCGCTGATACGCCTGGAATTCTTCCTGGAGGCCGCGAAACCCGCCGTAGGAGCCCGGAAGGCGGGAAGAACCCTCATCCTTCACGCTGGAACCATCCTCCATGGGGAACACCTCTTTTGCCCCATCCGTTCCACGCGCCAGTGTCTCACCCTCCGGGACGGGCCGTCAACGGATGGAGCGGGCGGCCCCTCCCGGCCCCGCGCGGCCCGGAAGAATTGACGCCCCCGGCGGCCCGGCCTACCCTGGCCGCCCGCGCAGGCTCCCCCCGGCGGGCCCGCCCCGCCCAGCAGCAAGGAGGCCCGAATTGCCGAATATCGATCTCCACCACCACATCACCATCCCGGAGGCGGACGCCCTCGCCTCCAAGGAGCGCGAGAGGCGCCCCCAGCACGCCGACAGCTTCGAGGGCTTCTTCCCGCCCGTCTCCTCCCGGCACAACCGCAAGCTCCACGGGGAGCGGTGGGCCGTCCAGCTTGCCGACGCCACGCGCAAGAAGGAGGACATGGCGGCCGACCGCCTCGACATGGCGCTCGTCTCCACCTCCCCTCCCTCCTTCTACTACTGGGTCGGGGGCGCCGCCGGAGATGAGTTGAACCTCATCACGAACGACGGAATCGTGGCCTTCTGCAAGGAGAGCCCGGACCAGTTCCGGGGGCTCGCCAACCTCCCCATGCAGAACGGGGGCGAGGCGGCCGCGCGCGAGCTCGAGCGGGCCATGGGGATGGGCCTCCTCGGCGCCGTCATCGCCGACCGGATCGGGACCCACGCCCTCGACGAGCCCCAGTACGAGGTCTTCTGGCAGACCGCCGAGCGCCTGGGCGCCCTCATTTTCATTCATCCCGACTTCGCCGACTTCAAGCCCCTCTTCCCCTACTACATGGCCAACTGCATCGGGAACCCGCTCTCGACCACCGTCGCCGCCGCCCGCCTCATCCTCTCGGGCCTTTTCGAGCGCCACCCGAGCCTCAAGCTCCTCCTCGCCCACGCGGGGGGAAACCTGCCCTGGGCCATCGGACGGATTCAGCATTCCTGGGAGGTGCGCCCCGAAACGAAACTCCACACCCCGCATCCGCCGACCCACTACTTCAAGAACCTCTACTTCGACGTCATCACCTTCAGCGCCTCGGGGCTGAAGTGGCTCGTCGAGGAGGTGGGGGCGGATCACGTCGTCTGCGGGACGGACTATCCCTACGACATGATGCAGGAGCGCGTCGTGGACTTCGTCGAAGGGGCCGGGCTGGACGCCGGGACGCAGGAGAAGATTCTGCGGACGAACCCGGCGGGCTTCCTCAAGCTCTCCGGCTAGGCGGCGGGAAGGGGGAGGCTTTCCCCCTTGGTCTTCTTCAGGCGCAGGGGCCGGCCGGCGAGGACGGAGTGGAGGAACGCCCGCGTCCCCTCGGCGATCGCGGGCCAGCGGAACCGGGCGGCGAGGTCCTCCGCCCCCGCGCGCAGGCGCGCGCGCGCCTCGGCGTCCTCCATCAGGGCCCCGGCGCGGTCGGCGAGGGCTTCTGCGTCCCCGAAGGGCACGGCGGCGAAATTCTCCCCCTCGCGGAAATACTTCGTCGGCGCCCGCGGCGGGGTGCTCACCACCGGCAGGCCGTGGACGAGGGCGGCCATCAGGCTCCCCCGGCGGATTGAGATCCCCCCCTCGTAGGGCGCAAGGAAGAGGTCGGCCGCGAGGAGAATCTCGCTCACCCGCGCGTTGTCCACAAAACCCGTCCAGACGACCTCCTCCCCGAGCCCGAGCGCCCGGGCCCGCTCCTGGAGGGCGGGGTAGAAGCCCCCGTCTCCCGAGCGCCTTCCCCCGATCATGAACAGGCGGAAGTCGCGCCCCTCCTCGCGCCACCTTCCGGCCGCCTCGAGGATCTGCTCCACCCCCTTGCCCGGGTAGTAGAAGCCGAAGTGGGCCAGCACGATCCCCTCCGGCGCGAGGCCCGCCTCCTCCCGCACCCGGCGCCGCGGCCCCTCGCGCGCCGCCGCGTCCGCCGCCGCGGGCTCCACGTTGGCGCCGATGGGCACCTCCCAGGTCTTCCGCAGGACGGGGCGCAGACGCCTCCCGATGAGGTGGGTCACCTCCTCGTTCGTGCTCAGGACGGCGTGGGCGGTGTTGATGAGCAGGCCCGCCCGGGCCATCGAGCCGAGGGTGGAGACGCCGAGGGTGTGCATGGACAAGACCACGGGGATGCCCGGCGAGAGGGCCTTCATCACGAGGGGGAGGAGGCAGATCCACCGCCCGCCGGGGGGGTAGAGATCGGGGGCGTATTGGACGAGGAGGGCGTGGACCTTCTCCTCGCGCGCGGCCCGGGCCAGCCGGACGAGGGCGCGCGGCGTCCAGTCCCGCGCGATGGGGAGAAAAGAGACGCCCCCGCTCTCGCGCGGCCCCCGGTAGTCGAGGCCGGTGAATACGGCCGCCTCCGCGCCCGCGCGCACGAGCTCGGGCACGAGCATGCGCGTGAAGTCGCCCACCCCGCAGGGCTCGCGGTTGGGGGGATAGCTCGGGCTCAGGA
>JAZGDQ010000462.1:0-20818 GCA_036477985.1 bacterium | reverse complement strand
CCCCCGGGGAGGGCGCCGGCGGGAGCCGGTCGGACAGGCGGCCCGGTCCCGTCCCCGTGCGAATCGCCGCCGAAGACGAGAAGCGGGTGGAGGCGGCCCTCCGCTCCCTATCCGATAGCGAGTTGCGGGGAAGGGCCGAGCGCCTCCTCGCCCGGGTTCGAGGCGCCGCCGCTGTGGAGAGTGAATTTTGAGCCGGAACGAATTTCGCCTGAGCGCCGTTTGGGTGCCCATCCGCCGCCACGCCCCGCTCTTGTGCCTGGCGGCCCTTCTGGCCGGGTGCGTCGCCCAGGAGCCCGAGGTGAGGCTCTCGGTCGGGAGCCTGACCAACGGATCCGGGACGGCGGAGTCCTACTACCACTACATCATCGGCCTGCGCCAGGAGATTGCGGGGAACATCAAGGAGGCGGAGGCCTCCTACATCCGGGCGGTCGAGAAGGATCCGAACTCGGCCGTCCTCCTCACCCGGCAGGCTTCCCTCCTGGTGCGCAAGGGCAGGCTCGATGAGGCCGAGTCCGCCGCCCGCCGCGCCATCTCCATCGACCCCGGCAACGCCCAGGCGTATCTCCTCCTGGGGGGAGTCTACACCGCGCGCAAGAAGCTGCCCGAGGCGGTCAAGGCCTACGAGAGCCTGCTTCGCATCAAGCCCAAGGAGCGCGAGGCGCTCCTCCTGCTCGGGACGTCATATCTGGAGATGGGCCGGAACCGCGAGGCGGTCGAGACCCTTCAAAAGCTGCTCGCGCTGCGGGACACGGACAATCTGGCCCGCATGTATCTCGCCCGCGGGCTCATGCGGCTCAAGCGCTACCCCGAGGCCAAGCGGGCGCTCAAGCGGATCACCGAGCGGAGGCCCCGCTTCACGCGCGGGCTGATGATGCTCGGCCGCCTCTACGAGCTGACGAAAGACTTCGGCGCCGCCGAGCGGGCCTACAAGCGGGTCCTCTCCTACGACCCGGACAACCGGTCCGCCCGGGGCCGCCTCGGCCGCGTCTACATCCGGAAAAACAAGATAAAGAGCGCCCTGCGCGAGTACACCCAGCTGAGCCAGGACGAGCCCGGCAACCTCGACGTTCACCGCACCCTGGGATTCCTCCGGTTCGAGCAGCGCCAGTTCCAGGACGCCCTCCGGGAGTTCCGCTTCGTCCTCGGCCGCCGGCCCAAGGACGCGGTCGTGCGCCGCTACGTGGCCGCCATCTACGAGGAGACCAAGCAGCCCGGGCTCGCCGAGAAGGAGCTGCGGAAGCTCGTCGCGCTCGTCCCGGGCCATGTGCGGGGCTATCTCCAGCTCGCCCGCATGCTGGGGAACCAGAAAAGGTGGAAGGAGGCCCTCGACATCCTCGGCAAGGCGGAGAAGGCCCACCCCCGCGACGCGCGCCTCGCCTTCTTGCACGGCCTGCTCTTCTCGCGCCAGAAGCGCTACGACGACTCCATCCTCCAGTTCGAGCGCGCCATCCGCATCGAGCCCAAGCAGGTGAACTACCGGTTCAGCCTCGCCACCTCCTACTACGAGCTCAAGCGCTACGAGGACGTGGAGGCCGTGGTGCGCGAGCTGCTTCAGATCCAGCCCAAGCACGCCAACGCCCTCAACCTTCTGGGCTACATGTTCTCCGTGATCAACAAGAACATCGGCGAGGCGGAGCGGCTCCTGAACCGGGCCCTCGCCGTCGAACCGAACAACGCCGCCTTCCTCGACAGCTTGGGCTGGATCTACTACCGCCAGGGGCGGTTCCGGGAGGCCCTCGCCAAAATCAAGATCGCGGCCACCCAGATGCCGGAGGATCCCGTCATCCTCGACCATATGGGGGACATCCACTTCTCCCTCAAAAACCTTTCCAAGGCTCTGGTCTTCTGGCGCAAGTCCTACAAGTTCGATTCCAAGAACAAGAATGTTATCGAGAAGATCCGCCGCCACGGCGGCGCTGGAGTGAAGACGCGCCTGAAGGAAATGTAATCCGGTTGCGCCTCCCTCGACTCGCCATCGCCGCCGCCCTCGCATTTCTGACCGCCTCGTGCGTCCCGGCCCCCGCGCCGCGCCCCGCCTCCCTCCCGGGCGCCGCGCAGGTGACGGCCCGCCTGCGCGGGCGCACTCCCCTGGCCGCCTTCCGCGGCCTCGTCTCCTTCTCCGTCCGCCACCCCGGCCTGAAGGGCCCGGAGGGGGAGGGCGAGGGCGAGGCGGGCGGCTTCGCCGGAAAAGCCGTCCTCCTCTGGCAGGCGCCCGGCGCCGTCCGCTTCGAGCCCCTCAATTCGTTCGGCTCCCCGCTTCTCGTCGTCGTGGCGAACCGCGGGGAGCTTCGGGTCTACTCGGTCGCGCGCGGGAGGTTCTACGCCGGGCGGGCAGGGCCCCGCGCCATGCGCCGATGGGTGGGAATCCCCCTCGGGCCGGCCTTGCTGATCCGGATTCTCCAGGGGGCCCTGCCCGATCTGGGGGGCCGGCGGACCGGCGCGCCTCCATCTCGCCCTCCGCTCCGCCTCGAATGGGACGGCGAAGCCGGCGCCCTTCGACTCGAGGCGCTCCCGGCGACGGAGGGGGGAATGGCCCAGACCGTCTGGCTCGATCCGGAATCGCTCGAGCCGCGCCGGGTGCGCCTCGCCATGGAGGGCGCCGAGTTGGAGGTGCGCTACGGCCCCTTCCGCCCCGTGGGGGCGGGCCGCCTTCCGAGCTGGACCTCGATCGAGGACCTGGGGCAGGGGGACCGCCTGCGCGTCGAGCTGGAGAAGAATGCGGCGGCCCCGGCGGGGGAGATCCCTCCCGGCCTCTTCGAGCTGCCCGTCCCGCCGGGGGTCCGGGTCCTCCCCCTCGTCCCGGAGGCGGGATGATGTCCCAAAGGAGGGGGAAGGGGGGCGGTGGGCGAGAGGGGGCCGAAGGGGGCGTCTGGCTCCAGAGCCCGGCGAAGATCAACCTCGGCCTTCGCATCCTCGGCCTCCGGGAGGACGGCTACCACGAAGTGGACACCTGGATGCAGCAGGTCTCCCTCTTCGACCGGGTGTGGATCCGCCCCGGAGGGAGGACGATTCGGGTGACGGCCGACCGGCCCGACGTTCCCTCGGGGAGGGGGAATCTCGTCCACCGGGCGGCGGCGGCCCTTCGTGAAGCGGGCGGGGGCGGGCGCCGCCTCGGGGCTCGAATCCACCTGGAGAAGCGGATCCCCCCCCAGGCCGGCCTGGGCGGGGGGAGCGGAAACGCCGCCCTCGCCCTCTGGGCCCTGAACCGCCTCTGGGGGACGGGGCTCTCCCCCTCCGGCCTCGGCCGCATCGCCGCCGGGCTGGGCGCCGACGTCCCCTTCTTCTTGAAGGGCCCCGCCGGCAGGTGCCGCGGGCGAGGCGAGATCGTCTCCCCCCACCCCCCCTCCGGCGGAAGTGGATTCTCCTGGTGAAACCCCCGCTCGCCCTTCCGACCGCGTTGGTGTACGGCTGGCGGCGGGCGGCGGCCTCCGCCGGGCGGGGGGACTCGCCCCCATGGGATGGGGGAGGAGGAGAAGAGAGAGGGCCGAGGCGCCTTCCTTGGCCGGCAAATGACCTGGAGGAGGTCGTCTTCCGCCGCAGGCCCCGCCTGCGCGCCCACCGGGATGAGATTCTCGCCTGCGGAGCCGAGGCGGCCCGGATGAGCGGGAGCGGCCCCACCCTCTTCGGCCTCTTCCCGAGGCGGCGCGACGCCGAGGCGGCCGCCCGCCGGTTCGCGGGCCGGCGCGGCTGGATGGTGTGCGTGGTCAAGCCCCTGAGCGCCCCGGCGCTCCGGGCCGGGCGCCTTCTCTCCTCCTAGAGGAGGGGGATTCGGGCCTCCGCCAGGCTCCCTCCCGCCGAGGGGGGCGGGGTTGGAGGGGGACCCGAGAGCGGGCGGCGGGCGGCGGGAGGGCGCAGGCCGGCCCCGGCGGGCGGGATTTCCCCCCTCCCCCCTGGACCGCTCGCCCGCGAATCAGTAGATTTACGCTATCGCCCGAAGGACCCGCCCGGAGCGGCCAGGGGGACGGCGGGAGCGGGGACGGGAAACGGCCCGGGCCGGGCCTCCCGCCGCGCCTGGAAGCTACTTGACCGCCCATTCCCAGATCGAGTATCAAACACGGTCTTTGCCTTTTGCAGGGGCGCCAATTCGAGGACGCGCGGGGTGAGGGATAACCAGCTCAAGGTCTTCGGGGGGCGGGCGAATCCGGTCCTCTACAACACGATCTACGAGGCGCTCGGCGTCCTGCCGGGCCTCATCGAGATCGTGGATTTCAGCGACGGGGAGACCTTCGTCCGCATCAAGGAGAACATCCGGGGGGCGGACGTCTTCGTCGTCCAGACCCTGTGTCAGCCGGGGAACGCCAACCTGATGGAGATGCTCATCATGCTGGACGCCTTCCGGCGCTCCTCGGCCGAGCGGATCACGGCCGTCATCCCCTACTTCGCCTACGCCCGCCAGGACCGGAAGGCGCAGCCGCGGGTTCCGATAACGGCCAAGCTGGTGGCGAACCTGCTGGCCACTTCGGGCGCCGACCGCGTCATCGCCATGGACCTGCACGCCGGCCAGATTCAAGGGTTTTTCGACATCCCCGTGGACCACCTCTTCTCTCTTCCCGTCGTCATCGACTATCTGCGCCAGAAGAGAATGAAGAACCTCGTTCTGGTCTCCCCCGACGCGGGCGGGGTCGAGCGGGCGCGGGCCTACGCCAAGCGGCTGGACGCGGGCCTGGGCATCATCGACAAGCGGCGCGATCGGGCGAACGAGGCCGAGGTGATGCACATCATCGGAGAGGTGAAGGACTGCGACGTTCTCGTCGTGGACGACATCGTCGACACGGCGGGCACCCTGAGCCAGGGCGCCCAGGCCCTCATAGACGCCGGCGCCCGCAGGGTGTTCGCCTGCTGCACCCATCCGGTCCTCTCGGGCCCGGCCATGGAGCGGATCGAAAAATCCCCCATCGAAGAGCTCATCGTGACCGACACCATTCCGCTTTCCGAGGCTGCCGCGAAATCTTCGCGAATCAAGGTCCTTTCGGTGGGCCGTCTTCTTGCCGAGGCCATCCGGCGCATTCACGAGGACGCCTCCGTGAGCAGCCTTTTCGTTTGACCCACCGCCTACGGGCGAGACCGGGAGATTGAAGATTATGGACATCCCAGCCCTGGCAGCCGAGTCCCGGAGTGAAAGGGGTAAGGGGGCGGCCCGCCGCCTGCGCCGATCCGGCTTCGTTCCGGCCGTCGTATACGGAATCAACGAATCCACCACGCTCAAGATCGACCCCAACGCGCTGGAGGCCCTCCTGGGCACGCGCGCGGGCTCGAACGTCGTCTTTCAGCTCGACCTCAAGGGCAAGAAGTCGGCCGAGCGGCCCGTCATCGTGAAGGAGCTCCAGCGCCATCCCATCCAGCGCGACATCCTGCACGCCGATTTTCTGGAGATCCGGATGGACCAGCGCATCCGGGTGGCGGTGCCCATCTCGCCCCAGGGAGAGTCCGTGGGGGTGAAGCTCGGAGGCGTCCTCTCCCAGCTCCTGCGCGAGCTGGAGGTGGAATGCCTCCCCAACGCCATTCCCGAGGAGATTCCGGTCGACATCACCGAGGTGGAGCTGAACGGCGTGCTCCACGTCCGCGACCTGACCCTTCCCGAGGGCGTGACGCTGCTCTCCGATCTCGACGATCCCGTCCTCACCATCGCCGTTCCGGAGAAGGAGGAGGAGCCCGAGGTCGCCGAGGAGGAGCTGGAGGAGGGCGTCGAGCCGGCCGAGGAGGGAGAGGAGCCGAAGGCCGAGGCCGAAACCCCGTCCGAATCCTCCGAAGGGTAGGGCGGCGGCAGCCGCTTTCGGGACCCGATGGCGTCATCCACCCTCGTCGTGGGTCTGGGGAATCCGGGCCCCGAATACGCGCTCACCCGTCACAACGTGGGCTTTTGGGCGATCGATCGGCTGGCCGGGGCGCTTCGGATTCGGGTTGACGCCCCGGCGGGCCATTCCCTCGTCGGGCGCGGGCAGATTCGCGGCTGGCGGGTCATCCTGGCCAAGCCGCAGATCTTCATGAACCTGAGCGGCAAGGCCGTCCGGGCGCTCCTGAAGAGCGAGGGGCTGGGCCCGGAGGATCTGATCCTCATGCACGACGACATGGACATCGCCCTGGGGAGGGTGAAGCTGAACACGACGGGGGGGGACGCGGGCCACAACGGCGTGAGCAGCGTCCTGGAGCACCTGGCCACCGGCGACTTCCGGCGCCTGCGGATCGGGCTCGGAAGGCCGCCGCACAACGTGGAGGGCGCCGATTGGGTGCTTTCCCCCTTCGAGGAGAGCGAGCGGGAGGCCGCCGAGGCGGCCGCTGGCGAGGCCGCCGATCGGGTGGCCGAGTTGATCCGCACAAGGCGCTGAGGAGGCGGCCCCGGCGGCGCCGCCGCCGGAGCCGGGTGTGAGAGAGTGAGAGTGAGGAGGAGGCGGCCCGCGAAACGTCCGGGCGGCCGGCCTTTTGAGCCCGTATCGAAGGAGGTGAGGGGATAAATGATTGCGTTTTCTAATGGTGCGGCGTTTTTCGGGATCGCGGGGCTTCTGCTTGCCCTGGTGATCTTCAACTGGATCAGGAACCAGCCCGACGGCAACGACTTGATGCGCAAGATCGCCGGTCAGATCCACGAAGGCGCGATGGTCTTCCTGAAGCGGGAGTACAAGATTCTCGCCATCTTCGTCGTGGTGGTGCTGATCCTGCTCTCTGCGACCATCGGCCCCAAGACCGGATTCGCCTTCCTCATCGGGGCCTTCTGCTCCGTCCTGGCGGGCTTCTTCGGCATGAACGCGGCGACGCGGGCCAACGTCCGCACGGCGGCGGCCGCCAATTCGGGGGCGGGCCAGGCGGGCGCCCTCTCGATGGCCTTCTACGGCGGAACCGTGATGGGCCTCTCGGTGGCGAGCCTGGGCCTGCTGGGCGTGGGCTTTCTCTTCTGGTACTTCAACGTGCTGGACAGCGCGCACAACGCCTCCATCATCAACGGCTTCTCGATGGGCGCCAGCTCGATCGCCCTCTTCGCCCGCGTGGGCGGGGGGATATACACGAAGACGGCCGACGTGGGCGCGGACCTCGTCGGCAAGGTGGAGGCCAACATCCCCGAGGACGACCCGCGCAACCCGGCCGTCATCGCCGATAACGTGGGCGACTGCGTGGGCGACGTGGCCGGGATGGGGGCCGATCTCTTCGAGTCCTACGTCGGCGCCGTCATCTCGACCATCTTCATCGGCTCCACCGTGGGGGCCACGCTGGGCGTCTCCGTCTCCGCGGCCATGGCCCTCGCCCTGCTCCTGCCGATGGCGGGGCTGATCTCCTCGGCGGTGGGCATCGGCTCGATGAAGACGCTCGCCTCGAAGAGCCCGGCCGTCGCCCTGCGCAGCGCGACCCTCATCGCCACGGCCATCTTCATCGTCATCGCCCTCATCGTGACGGTCCAGATGGGCTTCAACAGCGGCGTCTTCGGCGCGATTCTGACCGGCGCGGTGGGCGGAATCGCCATCGGGCTGCTGACCGAGTACTACACCGGCACGGGGATGGGCCCCACCAACCGCATCGTGGAGGCCTCCAAGACCGGCGTCGCCACCAACCTCATCAGCGGCTTCGCCGTCGGCCTGGAGAGCGTGGTCGCCCCCATGGTCGTCCTCGCCATGGTGGTGATCTTCTCGAACAGCATGGCGGGCCTGTACGGAATCTCGATCGCCGCCGTGGGGATGCTCGCCACGATCGGCATCACCATGTCGGTGGACGCCTACGGGCCCATCGCCGACAACGCGGGCGGCATCACCGAGATGAGCAAGCTCGGCCCCGAGACGCGCAAGATCACCGACAGCCTCGACTCCCTGGGCAACACCACGGCCGCCATCGGCAAGGGCTTCGCCATCGGCTCGGCCGCGCTGACCGCCCTGGCCTTCTTCGCGGCCTACTCGAAGGCGGCCGACATCAAGCAGATCGACCTGACCGAGGCCAAGGTGGTGGGCGGCCTGCTGATCGGAGG
The DNA here is from genome assembly GCA_036477985.1 of bacterium. Lineage (GTDB taxonomy): Bacteria > UBA8248 > UBA8248 > UBA8248 > UBA8248 > JAZGDQ01. The sequence goes on along the minus strand of JAZGDQ010000462.1, from coordinate 12,870 downwards.
GGCGATCCCCTTCCTCATCGCCTCGCTCACGATGAATTCGGTGGGCAAGGCGGCCTTCATCATGATCGAGGAGATCCGCCGCCAGTTCCGCGAGATCCCCGGCATCATGGAGGGGACGGGCGAGCCCGACAGCGCCCGCTGCATCGACATCAGCACCCAGGCCGCCCTCAAGGAGATGATCGTGCCGGGCGTGACGGCGGTCGTCGCGCCCGTCCTGGTGGGCTTCATCATGGGCAAGGAGGCGCTCGGCGGCATGCTCGCGGGCGCCCTGCTCTCGGGCGTGCTCCTCGCCCTCCTGATGGCGAACGCGGGCGGCGCCTGGGACAACGCGAAGAAGGACATCGAGGACGGCAAGCTCGGGGGCAAGGGCTCCGAGGCCCACAAGGCGGCCGTCGTCGGCGACACGGTGGGGGACCCGATGAAGGACACCTCGGGCCCCTCGATGAACATCCTCATCAAGCTGATGTCCATCGTTTCCCTCGTGCTGGCCCCGCTTTTCTAGGGCCTGGCGAAGAGAAGGGGAGGCGCCGGCGCCTCCGGCCGAACCGAACGTATCCGCCCCCGCCCGCCCGCGGGAGGGGGCAGTGGCCCGGGGAGGGCGAATGTGCTAGTCTCCCTCCTCGAATCTGAACTCCTCGCCCCGGGCGGGAAGGGTCCCGGGGCCGCTCAGTCCGAGAGGAGAATTGAATGCGTCAGTACGAAACCATGGTCTTGCTGTCCCCCGAACTCAGCGAGGAGGTTGTCGAGGAGCGCATTTCGGCCTTCGAGAGCCAGATCACCGAGGGGGGCGGCGCCATCCTCAAGGTGGACCGCTGGGGCAAGAAGCGCCTCGCCTACCCGATCAAGCGGCAGCGGCACGGCATCTACTTCCTCATCACCTACGAGTCCGATTTCCCGGCCGTCCAGGAGATCGAGCGCCAGCTCCGCCTTCAAGAGGACACCTGGCGCTACATGACCGTGCGGATGGACCCCGCCCTCCTGCGCAAGCTGGCGAAGAACGCCGAGCGGGCGGAGGCGCGGGCCCGGATGGAGGGGCGCCGCGGCTCCGGGCGCGATTCGGAGGAGAGGCCCTCCGGCCGGGAGAGGGAGAGGAAGGAAGCGGATTCGAGGAAGGAAGAGGATTCGGGGAAGGAAGCGGACAAAGGGAAGCCTGAAAAGTAAGGATAAATTCCCATGGCCCAGCTCAACGTCGTCTACCTCAGAGGCAATCTCACGCGCGATCCCGAAAAGCGCTTTCTTCCCTCCGGCTCCTCGGTCGTCAACTTCGGTTTTGCTGTCAACCGGCGCTACCGCAGCGGGGACGATTGGAAGGAGGACACCTGCTTCGTCGACATCGTGGTCTTCGGCCGGCAGGGCGATTGGGTCATGGAGCAGTGCACGAAGGGCTCGCCGGTCCTCGTCGAGGGACGGCTCAGCTTCCGCTCCTGGGAGGCGCAGGACGGCTCGCGCCGCTCGAAGCACGAGGTGGTGGCGAACAACGTTCACTTCATCTCACGCCGCGACGAGGGCGGCGCCCCGCGGGGCGCTCCGGCCGAGCGCTACGAGTCCGCCGATGAGCCCCCCCCGATGACCGACGACGACATCCCGTTCTAGCCGCACGCGCGGCAGGAAGGATTTTTGGAGGAAAAGATGGCTTTTGGCCCGCGCCGCTCCACCGACAAGAAGAAGCGAGGAAAGAAGAAGAGGTACGTCCGCAAGAAGATATGCCGCTTCACGGCGGACGGAATCGCCTACATCGACTACAAGGACATCAAGACGCTGCGGAACATGGTGAGCGAGCGGGGGAAGATCATCCCCCGGCGGGTGACGGGGACCTCCGCCCGCTTCCAGCGCCAGCTCACCAACGCCATCAAGCGGGCGCGCTACATGGCGCTCATGCCCTACTCCGTCGAGCACATCTAGGGGGAGGGAGAGGGGAGCCATGCGTCTCATCTTGCGCAAGGAAGTGGAGAACCTGGGCGAGGTCGGCGACATCGTCGAGGTGGCCGACGGCTACGGCATCAACTATCTGATCCCCCAGGGGCTCGCCCTGCAGGCCACCTCGGGCAGCGTGCGCGCCACCCGGCACGAGCAGCGCCTGCGCGAGGCCCAGATCCAGTCGGCCCGGCGGGAGGCCGAGGGCCGCGCCGGAAGCTTCCGCGGGGTCGAGTTGGAGTTCCTCGTGCGCGCGGGCGAGGACGGTCGCCTTTTCGGCTCGGTGACGAACCGCGACATCGAGGCGGCCCTGGCCGAGAAGGGCCTGGAGGTGAACCGCCGGCGCATCCTCCTGGAGGAGCCCATCCGCAAGCTGGGCGAGTACGACATCTCCATCCGCCTCCACCCCGAGGTGAAGGCCGACGTCCGGGTCTCCGTGCTGGCCGATGAGTCGGAGCCCGAGCCCGAGGCGGATGCAGCCGAGGCGGCTTCGGCCGATGGGGACGCCCCCGAGGCGGCCGCCGCCCAAGCGGATGAAGAAGGGGCGGCCGGGGACGGGGATCAGGCGCCGGAGAAGGCCGAGGCCGCCGATTCGGCCGAAGGAGCCGGGGCGGACGAGACCGCCGGCTAGCCGACCAGGGACCCGCCGGCGGCGCGGGCGGGCGCGGCCCCCCGGGGGAGGGGAGGGCGCTCCGTCCTCTCGATTCGATGAAATCCGGGCCGGAAAGCTTCCGGCGTTTTCTCCGGCTCGATTCTGCGCTACCCTCAGTGCACCGCCCGACGAGACGAGCCACCCGAAGCGGAGCCCTCCCGTGAACGCTGTCGCAGACGCGCAGCCAGCCGATTCCCCTCAGAATCTTCCCCCCCAGAACGTCGAGGCCGAGCAGCGCGTCCTCGGGGCGCTTCTCCTGGACGAGAATATGGTGGCCCCGGTCATGGAGGTTCTCCGGCCGGAGCACTTCTACCGCCAGGGCCACCGCGCCATCTTCGAGGCCATCGTCGGGCTCTTCGACCGCTCCGAGCCGATCGACATCCTCACCCTCGTGGACGCCCTCAAGAAGAGCGAGGGCCTGGACCTCGCCGGGGGGCCGGAGTACGTCGCGCGCCTGGCGGACGACGTGTCGAGCGCCCGCCGCGCCGTCACCCACGCCAAGCTCGTGCGGGGGGCGGCCATCCTCCGGAACCTCATCCACACCTCCAACGCCATCGCCGAGCGGGCCTACTCGGCCAAGGAGGAGATCGACGTTCTGGTGGACGACGCCGAGCGGGCCATCCTCGAGGTGGCCTCCGACCGCTACCAGCAGACCATCGGCGGCATGCGCGACATCATCAAGGTCACCTTCCCCTACCTGGAGGAGCTCTACGACCGAAAGGAGCTGGTGACGGGGGTTCCCACCGGCTTCACCGACTTCGACAAGCTCACCGCCGGCCTCCAGGAGGGCGAACTCATCATCGCCGCCGGGCGGCCGAGCATGGGGAAGACCGCCTTCGCCCTGTGCATCGCCGAGTACGCCGCCATCACCGCCAAAAAGCCCGTCGCCTTCTTCAGCTTCGAGATGAGCGCGCGCTCCCTGGCCATCCGGATGATGTGCGGCCGCGCCATGGTGAACTCCCGCCAGCTCCAGAGCGGCTTCATGCCCTCCCAGAAATGGCCCGACCTCATCCGGGCGGCGGGCGAGCTCTCCGAGGCCCCCATCTTCGTGGACGACGCCACCGACCTCACCGTCTTCGACATCAAGGCGAAGTGCCGCCGCCTTCAGGTGGAAAAGGGCCTCGGCCTCGTCGTCGTCGACTACCTCCAGCTCCTCTCCACCCGGGGGAGCCGCGTCGAAAGCCGCCAGATCGAGATCAGCGATATCTCGCGCGGCCTCAAGGGCCTGGCCAAGGAGCTGAGCGTCCCCGTCCTCGCCCTGAGCCAACTCTCCCGCGCCGTCGAGTCCCGCGAGGGGAAGCGCCCCACCCTGGCCGACCTGCGCGAGTCGGGCTCCATCGAGCAGGACGCCGACCTCGTCGCCCTCCTCTACCGCGAGGAGTACTACGATCCCCACACCGAGAAAAAGGGGCTGGCCACGATCCACATCGCCAAGCAACGGAACGGCCCCACCGGGGAACTCGATCTGAGATTCTTCCCCGACTACGCCCGCTTCGCCAACCTGGACACCTTTCACGAGAGCGTCGCCGCACCCCTTCCCGCCGGAGTCGAGGAAGAGGAGGAGGTGGGTTTTTGAGCGGTCCCGGCGCCGGCCCGGCCGTCCGCGCGGACCCTGGGGCGCTCTCCCAAAGCGGGGGCGTCCCCTCCGCGGGACGGACGGCCGCCTACATCGACCTCGACGCCCTCTCGGAGAACCTCGCCGCCGTGCGCGGCCGCCTCGGGCCCGGGCGCGAGACGCTCGCCGTGGTCAAGGCCGAGGCCTACGGCCACGGGGCCCCCGAGGCGGCCGAGGCCTTCCTCCGGGGCGGGGCGCGCCTCCTGGGAGTGGCGACGGTGGAGGAGGCGGCCGCGTTGCGCGCCTTCTCGAAAGAGGGTCCCCTCGCCCGCGCGTCCATCCTCGTCATGAGCGGGGCCGCCCCGGCCGAGGCCCCGCGCATCGCCGCCTTCGACCTGGAGGCCGCGGTGTGGGACATCGCCCAGGTCGAGGCGCTCTCGGCCGCGGCCCGGGCGGCGGGGCGGCGGCTGCGCCTCCACCTCAAGGTGGACTCCGGCATGGGCCGCCTCGGGGCCGCCCCGGCCGAGGCCGCCGATTTCCTCCGCGCCGCGGCGGCCATGGAGGGAATCGAGGTGGCCGGCCTGATGAGCCATCTCGCCCAGGCCGAGGAGGAAGGGGGCGAGGCCCCGACGCGGGCCCAGTTCGAGGTCATCCGCGACCTCGCCGGCGACCTCCGCGCGAAAGGGCTCCTTCCCCCTCTCCTTCACTGTGCGAACAGCGCCGGCGGGCTCCTCTTTCCCGACGCCCCGGGCGAGATCGTCCGCGCCGGAATCGCCCTCTACGGCTGCCCCCCCGCGGCGGCGGAGGGCGTCACGCTCCGCCCGGCCATGCGCTGGCGCAGCGCCGTCATCCAGGTGCGCGAGATCGCCGCCGGCGCCCCGGTCGGCTACGGGGGCGCCTACCGGCGCTCCACCCCGGGGCGGATCGCCGTCGTCTCGGCGGGCTACGGGGACGGCTACCCCCGCCTTCTCTCGAACCGGGGGGACGCCCTCGTGGGCGGGCGCCGCGTCCCGGTGGCCGGCCGGGTCTCGATGGACATGCTCACCCTGGACGTGAGCGGGCTGGATGAGGTCCGGGCCGGGGACGAGGCCGTTCTCCTGGGGGCGCAGGGGGAGGAGCGGATCCGGGCGGAGGAGCTGGCCGACCGCGCCGAGACCATCCCCTACGAGATCCTCTGCGGGGTGGGCGGGCGCGTGCCCCGCGTCTTCGTGCGCGATGGCCGGGAGGCGGGGCGCCGCACCCTGTGGAGCGGCGCGCCCCGGGACCCGGCGCCGGGGGAGGAGGGGTCGTGAGCGAGAAGCTCAAGATCGAGTTGCGCGGGCTGGAGAAGGCCTTCGGGGAGAACCGCGTCCTGCGCGGGGTGAACCTCGATATCCCCGACGGGCGGATCACGGCCATCTTCGGGCGGAGCGGGGAGGGGAAGAGCGTCCTCCTCAAGCACGTCATCGGCCTCCTCCGCCCCGACGCGGGCGAGGTGATGGTGGAGGGGGTGGACATCTGCCGCCTGCGGGGGCGCGAGCTCAACCTGTTGCGCTCGAAGTTCGGGATGCTCTTCCAGGGCTCCGCCCTGTTCGACTCGATGACCGTGGAGGAGAACGTCGCCTTCCCCCTGTGCGAGCACACCCGCCTGAGCCCGGAGGAGATCGCCCTCCAGGTGCGGGAGAAGCTCCGCCTCGTCGGCCTCGAGGGGGTGGAGGAGCGGATGCCGGCCCAGCTCTCGGGCGGAATGCGCAAGCGGGTGGGCCTCGCCCGGGCCATCATCCGCGAGCCCGAGATCCTCCTCTACGACGAGCCGACGACCGGGCTCGACCCCATCCTCGCCGACTCGATCGACCGCCTCATCCAGCGCACCCAGGAGCACCTCGACATCACCACCATCATGATCAGCCACGACGTGGTGCGCGTCCTCGAATTCGCCCACTACATCGCCATCCTCCACGAAGGGCGGATCGTCGCCCGGGGGACCCCGGAGGAAGTGCGCTCCCTGGACGATCCCCTCGTGCGCCAGTTCCTCAGCGGAAGCGCCGAGGGGCCGATCAAGGTGCTGTGAGCGGCCCCATCCGCTTCGAGGTGACCGCCGCCGCGCCGGCGGGCAAGGCGCGGGCGGGCCGGCTCGAGACGCCCCACGGCGTGGTCGAGACGCCCGCCTTCATGGCGGTGGGGACCCAGGCCGCCGTCAAGACCCTCGATCCGGATGAGCTGCGCGAGATCGGCTGCCGAATCATCCTCGCCAACGCCTACCACCTCGCCCTCCGCCCGGGCGCCGAGCGGATCGCCGCCCTGGGCGGGCTCCACCGGTTCATGAACTGGGAGGGGCCCATCCTCACCGACAGCGGGGGCTACCAGCTCTTCAGCCTCGCCCCCCTCGCCCGGGTGCGCGATTCGGGCATCGACTTCCAGAGCCACCTCGACGGCGCCCGAATGGAGCTCACGCCCGAGAGCTCCGTCGCCATCCAGGAGGCCCTCGGCGCCGACATCGCCATGGCGCTCGACGAGCCCCTGGGCTATCCCCACACGCGCGATGAGGCCGAGGAGGCCCTGCGGCGGACGACGCTGTGGGCCGGGCGCGCCCGGGCGGCCCAGCGGCGCGCCGATCAGGCTCTCTTCGGAATCGTCCAGGGGGGCGCCTTCACCGACCTTCGGCGCCGGAGCGCGGAGGAGATCGCGGCCCTCGATTTTCCCGGCTACGCCGTGGGCGGACTCTGCCTGGGCGAGAGCAAGCGCGAGGTCGCGGAGTGCCTCGACGCGGCGACCGACGTCCTCCCCCCCGACCGGCCCCGCTACGTCATGGGGATGGGGACGCCGGGCGATCTCCTGCGGGGCGTCCTCCGGGGGGCGGACCTGTTCGACTGCGTCATGCCCACACGCCACGCCCGGCGGGGGAACCTCTTCACCTGGGGGGGGCGAATCTCCATCAAGCGGGCCGGCCACGCGGACGATCCCGCCCCCATCGACCCCGCGTGCGGGTGCCCGGCCTGCCGCCGGGGCTTCGGGCGCGCCTACCTGCGCCACCTCTTCCGGGCGGGCGAGGCCCTCGGGGCGCGGCTCATGACCCTCCACAACCTGTATTTCTACCAGGACCTCCTGCGCCGGGCCCGGGAGGCGCTGGCCGCGGGGGGCTTCGCCGCCTGGGCGGAGGAGATTCTCGCCGGCCCCCTGGGCGAGGACCCGGAGGGGCCCCCCGGCGGCGGGCGGGAGGGGGCGGAGGAGCCGGTCCGGGAAGGCGGGGAGGAGAAAGAGTAAAAGGCTGATTCTCAACGCCTTTGCTTGACAACCCGCGGGGGCTTTGCTACCAATCCCCGGTCCAGCGCGCCCTTGGGGCGCCTTTTTCTTGGAGGGTGGCCAATTGTTGTCCCGACTGGCTGATGCGCTTTGGAGCGTTCCGGCGGCCTACGCAGGAGCCCGCGGGGGCAGCGGGGATGAGCCCAGCTTCATCATCCAGCTCGTCCCCTTTTTCGCGGTCTTCGCCATCATCTACTTCATCATGATCCGCCCCCAGCAGAAGCGCCAGCAGGAGACGCGCGCCATGCTGAGCGCCCTGAGGGTGGGCGATTCCGTCATCGCCAGCGGCATCTTCGGCGAGATCACCAAGATCAAGGACGACATCCTCCACATCAAGGTGGCCGACAACGTCCGCATCCGCGTCCTCCGCTCGGCCGTCAGCGGCCGTCCCGCCGCCGCCGAGGCGGAGTCGGGCGGCTCCCCGGACAAATCGCAGACCAAGGCGTAGCGGGCTCGCAGGGCGGCGGTCGGCGGGCTGGCGCCCGGGACGCGCCGCCGCGCGCCAGGAGAGGGGCATGAAGGGTTTCGGTTGGCGCTCGGGATTGATCGCGGCCGTCGCCCTCGCCGCCGTTTTCTATCTGATCCCCCCCTCGGAGCGGATCCGGCTCGGGCTCGACCTCCAGGGCGGCATCCATCTCGTCCTCGAGGTCCAGGCCGATAAGGCCGTCGACTCCAAGCTCGACCGCTACTTCACCGAGCTGCGCGACCGCCTCCGGATCGACGACATCCGCACCCGCTTTCTGCGCAAGGAGGGGCGGCGAATCCGCATCGCCCTCCACCGGCCCGACGACCGGTCCAAGCTGGAGGATGTCATGGGGAACTACCCCGACCTGGGGCTTCAGGACGTGAGCGGAACCCCCCCCGTCTACGTCTACTCCATCTCGGCCGAGCAGGCCGAGCGGGTGAAGAGCCAGGCCGTCGCCCAGGCCCTCGAGACCATCCGCAACCGCATCGACCAGTTCGGGGTGCGCGAGCCCACCCTCCAGCGCCAGGGGGAGCGGCGGATCATCATCCAGCTCCCCGGGGTGCGGGACCCGGCGCGGGCGAAGGCGCTCATCGGCAAGACGGCCCTGCTCGAGTTCAACATGATCGAGGAGAACGCCTCGCCGGTGGAGGCCGAAAAGCGAGGCGCTCCCGAGGGGCTGAAGCTTCTCTACCAGATCGTGCGCGATGAGGAGTCGGGCCAGATCATTCGGCGGACCCCCTTCCTCGTCAAGCGCGAGACAGTCCTGACGGGGGACAATCTCACCGACGCCCGGGTCGAGATCGGAGACCGCTTCAACGAGTCCTACGTCAGCATCACCTTCGACTCGGTCGGCGCGAAATCCTTCGACCGCCTCACGGCGGCCAACGTGGGCCGGCGCCTCGCCATCGTCCTGGACGGGGTGATCTACAGCGCCCCCGTGATTCAGGAGCGCATCAGCGGGGGAAGGGCCCAGATCACGGGCCGCTTCACCCTGGACGAGGCCCAGGATCTGGCCATCGCCCTGCGCGCCGGCGCGCTTCCGGCCCCGGTCGAGGTCCTCGAGGAGCGCAACGTGGGCCCCTCCCTCGGAGCGGACTCCATCCGCCAGGGGATGATCAGCATCCTCGTCGGCTTCGCCCTCGTCCTCCTCTTCATGATCATCTACTACAAGCTGAGCGGGCTGGTGGCCGTCTTCGCCCTCGTCCTCAACCTCGTCCTCCTCCTCGGGACGCTCGGATTCTTCGAGGCCACTCTCACCCTGCCGGGGATCGCCGGGATCGTCCTCACCGTCGGCATGTCGGTGGACGCGAACGTCCTCATCTTCGAGCGCATCCGCGAGGAGCTGCGCCTGGGCAAGACCATCCGCACCTCCATCGAGGGCGGCTACGGAAAGGCCTTCTACACCATCCTGGACGCCAACATCACCACCCTGATCGCGGCCCTCGTCCTCCTCCAGTTCGGGACGGGCCCCATCAAGGGATTCGCCGTCACCCTGAGCATCGGCATCGTGGCGAGCATGTTCACCGCCATCTTCGTCACGCGCTTCATCTACGACTTCGTGCTCTCGCGGCGCGACGTGAGGAGCCTGAGCATCTAAATGCAGATCTTCGCTCCCGACACCAAGTTCGACTTCATCGGCAAGTGGAGGATCTTCTGCGGCGCCTCGATCGCCGCCGTCGTGATCTCCCTCGCCCTCCTCGCGGGGAAGGGCCTCAACTTCGGGATCGACTTCACCGGGGGCACCCTTGTTCAGGTGCAGTTCAAGGCGGATCAGCCCATCGGCCGGGTGCGCGAGGCGGTTTCCTCCCTCCGCCTGGGGGAGACCCTGATCCAGAACTTCGGCTCCGAGCGGGAGTTCCTCCTGCGCGTCGAGCGCAGCTCGGGCTCCATCGAGGGGGTGGGCGAGCAGATCGCCGGCGCCCTCGCCGCCCGCTTCGGGAAGGGGGCCTTCGAGGTGCGCCGCGCCGAGATGGTGGGGCCCCAGGTGGGGGCGGACCTTCGCCAGAAGGCGGTGAGCAGCATGCTCTTCGCCCTCATCGGGATTATGCTCTACGTGAGCGTCCGCTTTCAGATCCGTCAGGCGGTCGCCTCGGTCATCGCCCTCCTGCACGACGTCATCCTCACCCTGGGCGTCTTCGCTATCTCGGGCAAGGAATTCACCCTGCCCATCGTGGCCGCCGTCCTCACCATCATCGGCTACTCGCTGAACGACACCATCGTCGTCTTCGACCGCATCCGGGAGAACTCCCGCCTCTCGCGGCGCTCGGAGTTCCCCGACATCGTGAACGCCTCCATCAACCAGACCCTCTCGCGGACCGTCCTCACCTCGGGGACGACGCTGGCCGCCGTCCTGGCCTTCCTCTTCCTGGGCGGGGAGGTGATCTCCGACGTCGCCTTCACCCTCGCCGTGGGCATCGTCGTGGGAACCTACTCCTCCGTCTACGTGGCGAGCCCCATCCTGCTCATCTGGCCCTCGGGGAGGCGCGGCCGCTCGCGCCGAAAGGGAGCGCCCGCCAAGGCGTCGTAGCCCTCACCATACGCGCAGAACCTCCACACCTCGCTTCGCGCTCCCCCAGACTGAGATCTTCTCCTCTGCGAAGGCGCAGCTCCCTGCCAAGGCGCAGCCTTCGCCTCACCCGGCGCCGCTTGGCGCAGGAGGACATGCGCGCGCGGGGCCGGAGGGTCCGGCGGCGTCTTATCTTATGAAGAAAGAGGAGGGGAGGAAGATTCCCCCGCCGATTCGGCCGGGGGGGCCGGGGCGTTACTTCTTCGCCAGACCGTTCGGGGCGGCCCCGTTCTCCACGAGCGCCTTCAGGAAATTCATCCTCTCGGGGGAGTTCCAATCGCGGTAGCCGAGGCTCCGGCCCACGACCTCGCCCTTGCGGTTGATGAGGAAATTCGTCGGCGTGTAGCGCACCCCGAATATCGGATACACCGCCCCCAACGGGTCGAGCAGGTTCGGGAAGGTGAGCCTGTGCTTCTTCGTGTAGGGCAGGACGAGGGAGGCGTCGCGGTCCATCGAGACGGCGACGACGGTGAATCCCTTGTCCCGAAACTTGCGGTGGACGTTCTCAAGAGCGGCCCGCTCTTGTGCGCAGTAGGGTCACCAAGTGGCCCAGAAGTTCAGCAAGACCACTTTCCCCGTGAATTCCTTGAAATTGATGCGCTTGCCGTGAATGTCCTTCAGGGCGAATTCGGGGATGGCGGTCGGCTTGATGGGCTGGACGCCCGCCCGGGCCATCAGGTGGACGAGGTCGAGATCCGCCTTCGCGGGGGAGGCGGCGCCCGCCGGGTAGGCGCCCGGGCCGGCCAGAGGTGCGAGAAATATGAAAATGAGGAATGCCCTACGGAACAATGACTTGCTTGGCATAGCTAAAGCGTCCCATTAGGTGCGGGGCCGGCCCCGAATTCCGCCACTGGAGATAACCGCCGGGAGCCGAAAAAATTCCGCCCCTTCAGCCTCCGTGCACCCGAAGGATGCGCTCGGCCACACGGACGCCCTGGCCGGCGGCGAAGCACTCCTCCATCGAGGCCGCCGAGAGGGGCCAGACCCGGCGCGGCAGATTGGTTTTCTGCGTCCGCCCACGGGGGGGATCGAACTGCTCGGCGATGAGGTAACGGGGGAGGAAGGGGATGGGCCCCTCGACCGCCCGCCGCAGGCGGGCGGCCAGCCGATCCGGATCCTCCCCCCTTTCGGCCCGGACCCAGGCGCGGAGGAAGGAGACGCCCTTTCTGCGCCCCCCCGCGGCCTCGGCCTGGTTCGGCTCGCCCGCCTCCACCGGAGCGTGCTCGAGGGCGATGAGGTTCGGCCCCTCGGGCGGGGCGGCCGGGTCGGCGACGATGAGGCTGCGCGGGGCGAGGGACTCGGGGATCGTCTCGGTGGGCAGGGTGAAGCGCCACACCGCCATTCCGGGCTCGCCCGAGAGGAGGGAGCCCTCGGGCCGGAAGCCGGGTTCGCAGATGACGTGGGTGGCCGAGAAGAGGAAGTGGCCCGCCTCGGTGTCGGCCACCAGGCGGAACTGGCGCCGCCCCTTCCGCTCGAGGCTGACGTGGCGGACCCCGCGGCGCACCTCCCCGGTCCCGGCCGCGATCCCGCCCTCGAGCCACTCCTCCAGCCGGCTCCCGCCTCCGGGGATGCGCCACAGGCCCATCCGGGGCGCCGAGAGGGCGAGGGCGGCGTTGCGCTGGGAGAGCTGGCGGAGGGGTTTGCCGAAGAAGAAGGAGCCCTGGGCGTCGAGGAAGGCCCCCGCCTCCGGGCCCGCCTCGCTGTCGAGGGCGGAGCGGAAGGGGAGCCCGAAGCGCCACCGCAGCCAGAGGGCGGAGAGGGGGGAGGGGATGGCGTCGTCGGGGTGCCCCTTGTGGGCGGGGGCGGCCAGCCCCGCGCTCCTCAGGCGGCCCTCCACCTCCCCGGCCCATTGGTAGATGTCGCGGATGCGCTGCGCCCCCCCGTCCGGGAAGAAGAACTCAAAGGAGTTCGCGCCCGGCTCGGCGGGCACGTCGATCCGCCGGCCAGGGAGGAGGACCTGAAGGGAGTCGGGCGCGCGCGAGAGGGAGCCGATCTTCTCCTGGAGGTCGAGGGCGGCGAAGAGCCATTGCCACAGGCCGCCCCGGTGGAGTCCGCCCAGGTGGAGGGGCCCCTGGGGAACTCCGTTTCCCCCCGCCGCAGCGGGCGGCGCCAGGAGGAGGACGCGGAGGCGCTCGACCGCCAGGCGGGCGGCGGCGGCCCAGCCGGCCAGGCCCCCGCCCAGGATGGCCACGTCGAAGGAGGGATCGGCCGAGGGCCTCGGCTCCCTTTCCTCCCTTTCGCCGTCGAGGAGGAATACGGGCTCCTTCGCGGGCGATGCGGAGGGAAGGGAGGAGGAGGGAGGAGGGGCGGTCCGCTTCTCCTCCCTCTCTTTCTCCCCATTGCCGGAGTTGGGGCGGAAGCGGCGCCGCGATCTGCGCGGGTAGCCCGCTCTTCCGGGTTCGCTCCTCATTTTCCGCCTTCCCGCTGAGCCCGGA